>CALKLC010000198.1 GCA_937991975.1 uncultured Spirochaetales bacterium
CTTCCTGACATACGGTTCTGGGCCCGAAAAATGAGGGAAAGGCAGGTTGTCCCGGAACTAGAAATTTTCAGTCTGGGGATGATCGAAAGTGTTCTCAAACTGAAACAGGAAGGGGTCTTACAGGATCCTTTGAACTTCAACCTCTGCGTGGGGTTCGACGGTGCCTTGCCTGCGAAAGTGATCCATCTGTTCCATTTCGTTTCTTCCCTGCCACACGGCTCTCACTGGAGCTTGATCCATGAAGGAATGCGGGACATGTCCCTTCTCCTTACCGCAGTAACCCTGGGAGCTTCGGGAGTACGGGTTGGATTCGAAGACGGCTGTTACCTTACCCCGGAACGCCCAGCCCAGACGAATGCGGAGCTTGTCAGGCACCTGGTAACGCTTCTGCGGGGAATCGGCTTTGAACCAGCTACAGTGGAAGAAACGCGAAAACTACTGGGTGTGGAGAAGCAAACTTAGTCCTCGAATAAAGGGGGAATCGAGTACGACCGATAGGATCGGCCGTGAAACCCTTGAATACCAAAGGCCTTTACGATTCCCCCCAAGATAAATGTTTTTTGTATACAATATCTATTGACGAACTCTTCTCCTTGCCCCTATACTCTTGGAATGTACAAAGTAGAATTTGAAGATCTGGGCACCAAAGTATACAAGACATTGAAAAACATGATCATCAGCGGTGATCTGAAACCCGGAGAGAAGCTTGTACAGGAAGACCTGGCAGAGCGCCTCGGTGTTTCCCGCACACCCCTTCTTTCTGCCTTCGCAAAACTTGCACAGGAAAACCTGGTTGAAACCATTTCCCGGCGGGGAGCCTACGTAAAACGCTTCACTGAACAGGAGCTGGTAGATATCTATGATATTCGCATCCAGCTGGAACCCCTGGGAGCAGAACGAGCAGCCACCTATATCCAAGCTGAAGAAGTTGCCCAACTGGAACAACTTTTGAACGATTATGATGTGGCCACTCAGGCGAAAGATATGCATGCCCTCAAGCAGATCGATTACCAGTTTCATATGACCATCATGCGAATCAGCCGTAACCGCCTGCTGTACGATATGCTGAGCACATTCAACGTAATTATCATCAGCAATATCAAAGGTTTACTGAAGCCGCCCGAGAAGAGTGATCGAGAGCATCACCTGCTATTGGACGCACTGAAATCCCGAAACCAATTAGAAGCGCGGAATATCATGTACGAACACATCAGTGATTCCCGTAACAATTTGCTGAAGCACCTCATCCCCTTTGATTCTGAATAAGGAACTAGACTATGTCCAAGATCGAAAACAAGATCCTGACAGACCTGGTATATGAAAAACTCAAGGTCATGATCGACGATGGAGTACTCATCCCAGGGCAGAAGATCAATAAACTGGAACTTTCCCAGATGTTGGGAGTAAGCCAGACGCCCCTCAACGATGCTCTCAGTCGTCTTGCAGGGGAAAAGTTCCTGGAACAGCGGAGCCGGCAGGGATACTTTGTCCGCGCCTTTTCCGACGAAGAGTTAGTGGCACTATTCGAAATGCGGGGAGCGCTGGAGGGGATGGCCATTCGACTCTGCTGCGAAAACGCTACGGCCGATCAAATTGAAGAATTATCCGATTGTTTTGAAGGCTTCATATTTCCTTTAAATGATAAGAGTTACATGGAATATGTTCATGCGGATAAAACTTTCCATGAAAAGTTGATCCGATATTCAGGGAACCCGATTCTCTGGGAACTTTCCAGAACTTCCGGTTACATGATAAAAAGTAACATGAAGGGGCTGACCCGGCCACCAGAAGAAACGTATCCAGAGCATATGGCAATGATTCAGGCGCTGAAGGATCATGATGGGGATAAGGCTCAGCAATTGATGATACAGCATCATTTGAGATCCCGGAATGTGTTCCGGTCCAAACTGAAAAAAAAGGAGCCAAACATACGATGAAATCACTCCGAGGGAAAATTCTTGTTTCTTTACTGTTCATGTCTGGACTATTGCTCTGTGTTACCCTTTTTGGTCGATACACCGTCTTTTCCACTCGAGAAGTCTTCAATGATTACAAACAATTTTCAGATTTGCAAGCGAACGCGGGAAGAGTTCATGAGGGATTTCTCCACACCCTTCTATCTGCGATAAACCTGTTGGAAGGTAGAGGGTCAGACAGCGCCACCCAGTACAAGCTCCGTCTGGAAGAAACGAAAAAGTACCTCGAATCCTTCTTCGCGCCCTATTTACCTTCTTCCCTAACAAACGATGCGAAAACAATCAGGGATAAACTCCAGGAATTCGAATCTCTATCCGGGCAGTTGTTCCAGCTTCGTCAGCAGGGAACCGATCCAAGAACCCTCGACCAGCAGATCCTGCGGGTCCAATTCCTGGGGGATGAGATCGCCAACCGGGCCGAAAACATGAAACTGATCATTAAACAGAGCATGGATGAAAAGGCAGCTTCTGCCCTGGCGTCTCTTTCCTTCCTGAACCTGGTTTCCATAGGATTCCTGCTTGCTTCAATTGGTGCAGGGGTCCTGTTCTCTATCCTTCTTACCCGGTCCATTCTCCATCCCATCCGAACCATCGATTCCAGTCTCAAGGACATCTCCGAAGGGGAAGGGGATCTCACCATTACACTTCCCATTCCCGATAGTAAGGAACTTGCCGAACTCAGTAGCCGTGTGAATACCTTCATCCAGCATTTGCACGACATGATCCTCCGGATGAAGGCTGCTATCGACGAGAACAACCGTATAAGTGAAAAACTCACATCTCAATCAGATGTGATTGCTTCCAGTCTTCAGCAAATTTCCTCTACCATTCAACAAATCGGGAACAAGATGGAAACCGTGGATCGGATGATCCAGGACGCCAGGAACCAGACCCAAACAATCACCCAACAGTCGGGAGATGCAGTGGGCAAAATCGAGGCTCAATCCACCAGCGTGGAAGAGTCCAGCGCAGCCATCAACGAGATGATTGCATCCATTCGTTCCATGGGAACACTGGCAGAACATAGGAAACAGCAACTCATCGATCTGATTCAATCTGCCCGTGGCAGTTCCGAAACCATGCAATCCACACTGGATCGGATCAAAAGCATTGCCAAATCAACCGCAGTGATCGAGGATTTGATCGAGATCATCCAGTCTGTGGCAAACCAGACCAACATCCTCGCCTTGAATGCCGCTATTGAAGCAGCCCACGCTGGCGAAGCAGGAAAAGGGTTTGCCGTAGTAGCAGAGGAAATCGGGAAGCTCGCATCAGCAACCGCTTCCAATGTAAAAACCATCACCACCAACCTGAAACAGATTCTCCGGGAAATAAAAGAGGCCTCCCAATTCACCGAGGAAACAAACCAGAAGATGCAGCTCATGTCACAGACCATCCAAACAGTGTCGGACAGCATGAACGAATTGATCGCCGGTTTATCCGAACTGGCCGAGGGGAGTAAAGAAATCACTGATGCTATCCATGTACTGAACGAAACCACCGATGCCCTGAAGAACGCTGTTCATACCATTTCCGCGAGTTCGGTTACTATCGACTCTGTCATGCAAAAGGTGGCTGACCTTTCCTACCAGAACAATGCCGCTTTTGGGGAAATTGTTTCCGGCATACAGGCCGTATCCATCAGCGGAGCGGATCTTTCCAGAATCAGTACAGAAAATAACAGAATCAGTGAACTGATAGAGCAGAATATTAGGCGGTTCAAAACGCGGTCTATCTCGGAATAAAGTTCGTGTAACAATCTGCAGAGAGAAGACATAGGATACCGAGGGTCACTCTGCAGTGCTCCAACGAAAATCGTTCGAAGTCGATAAAATTTTCTTCTTGACAATACCTCTAACTATGCTATAATTCATTTTGTATACAATATAGTCTATATTGTATCCATATCACTTCTTGAAGGAGGCCTTTATGAAAAAGGTACTGCTACTTGGTATGATAGCCTTGGTCCTCGTTACAGGGATGGTCTTCGCCCGCGGGCAGGAGGAATATCCCTCCCGGGACATCACCAACATCCTGGTGTGGGCCGCTGGAGGTGGAACAGATCTTGCCAACCGCCTCGTGATGGCCGAAATGGCAAAAATCCTGAAGGTGAACATCAATGTGGTGAACGTCACAGGCGGAGTGGGCGGTTCTGTAGGAATGCTGGAAGCTTACAGTAAACCAGCGGATGGGTACACTCTCTGCGGGCTATCCGAATCGATTGTAACGGCTGGGGTACAGGGTGGTTGGGATAAAAGGGTGAATGTATGGGATTACTTCATCATCGGAGGATCCCCGGATGTTCTGTCTGTAACCCCCAATGCTCCCTATAAAAATCTTAAGGAGCTGGTAGATGCAATGAAAGCCAACCCGAAAGGGATCAAGGCAGGAGCAAGCGCCTCTGGTTCTATCCATCACCTGAACCTTCTGGCTTTCGAAAAAGGAACCGGTGCTCAGTTCAACTTTATCCCCTATACCGGATCTGCCCCTGCGCAGAATGCCGCCATGACAGGGGAAGTAACAGTAGTCATCACCTCGGTGCAGGAGCAATCCGAACTACTGAAGGCTGGGAAACTCCGCCCCCTCGCGATGCTCATCCCGGAGCCGTTTAAGTTCGGTGATATGACCATCCCCTCAGCATTTGCCGATTATCCTGATCTTGCAAAATACCTCCCTCTGGAACAACAGATCGGGTTCGCCATTCGTCGGGATGCTCCGGAGCCTGTGAAAGCGAAACTTCGTGAAGCATTCAAGCAAGCGATCAAAGCGGAACCGGTTCAAAAGTTCGGTAGAGACCGGTTCTTCACAATCAAAGGTATTTACGGGGACGAAGCCAATAAGATCTTTGACAAACTGGAATCCGTGTTCTCCTGGACTCTGTGGGAACTGGGAGCTGCCAAGGTCGATCCTGCCAAACTAGGGATTCCCAAGCCCTAACAATTAGAAGCCAGTTGAATTAAAATTGTAGGCAAAGAAAGGAACCGTACCGACAACAAGGTACGGTTCCCATTTTTAGCGTGAGGTTCATGGTATGTTGGATAAATCAAAATTGCGGGGCGCAGATTTCATCACCTCCATCGGACTGATTGTATTTGGCATCTGGGTATTGTTCCAGACTTTTCAAATGCCCATGAAAGACACCTATGGGGGGGTAATCAACGTATGGTACGTGTCCCCTGCCCTCTTCCCCCTATTCATCGGTACAGGAATCATCCTCTTAGCTATCAATATTCTCATCCATTCCCTCAAGACAGGGGGACTCCAGGTATTCAGGGAAGCCTTGAACTCCAAAAAAGGGATTCGTCTTAGCGAAAAAGGGTATCGTTTCCTCGCGATCCTGGTTCCTCTTCTTAGTTTGGTGTATATGAATCTTCCCCGGATCGATTTCTTTCTCAGTATCTTACTATTTCTTCTCTTCTTTATTTCGGTTTTCTATTTTGACGACTTTCCCCTTTTGAAAAAACTACTGGCTTTTTATTCTGTTGAAATGGGTGTGCTCTTTCTCCTGTTCCTTACAGGTATCGATACATTTTTAAGGAAAGGATTCCGCTACTCCATCGATATTCTGGCCCTGGGATTGATCGCAGCTCTCTATATCTTCATCCGTATCAGCATCAAGGGTCAGGAAGAGTATAGCCGGAAGCTGCGTCACGCCCTTATCATCAGCGTCCTCACCCCCCTTATCCTGGTACCTGTGTTTCGGTTCTTCCTTCGAGTTCCTCTACCGAAAGAAGGGGGGATTGTGGATCTACTGTTTATCCTTTACTACGCTATTCGATAGGGGGCTATTGTTATGGATGTACTACATTCCTTATCTGCATTTCTAGGGTACCTGGGCGGAATCGTTACCTCTCCTTCTACCCTTCTTCTACTCTTTGGCTCCACCATTCTCGGAATCGTGTTCGGTGCCCTCCCCGGCTTGACAGCTACTTTGGGGGTTGCGCTCCTTACCACCCTTACCTATAGCCTCGACACAGGCCCCGCGTTGGTAAGCCTCCTGGGTATTTATGTTGGCGCAGTGTATGGGGGATCCTACGGATCCATTATGATCAATATTCCGGGAACCGCTGCAGCGGCTGCCACCGCCCTCGATGGGTATCCCAAAGCACTGAGAGGGGAGGCAGGCGTGGCGTTAGGACTCACCACCACAGCTTCTTTCCTGGGCACCATGGTGGGGATGTTCTTTGTCGTGGTATTCACGCCCATCATCTCGTTCCTGGCCCTGCAATTTACTTCCTTTGAGTTCTTCCTCCTGGCCTTTTTCGGTATCTTAATCAGCGGATCCATATCTACCCCTGATTTGGTCCAGAAGGGGTGGTTGGCCGGGTTCTTCGGTCTTTTCCTCGCGGTAGTTGGCCGGGATCCTCTTCAATTCTACCCTCGATTTACCCTGGGGTTTCCCCAGTTGGAAGGCGGAATCGAAGTTGTCCCTGTCCTGATCGGCGCCTTTGGTATCCCTCAGATCATTCAAGTCCTGAAAGATCGCTTCGTAACTGCCCAGGCCCAGCAAGTGGGCCGGGTAATCCCCTCATGGAACAAGATCGTTCATAATATTCCTCATATCGTCCGAAGTGCCCTCATCGGGGTGGGAATCGGGGCTGTTCCAGGGATCGGGGAAGATATTGCCGCCTGGGTATCCTACGGTACGGCCAAGAACACGTCCAGGCATCCAGAAGCTTTTGGGACCGGATGTGACGAGGGAATCATTGCCTCGGAAACAGCGAACAATGCCTGTATCGGAGGGGCGATGATCCCCCTCCTCTCACTGGGAATTCCCGGTAGCCCTCCTGCAGCGATGCTGCTTGGCGCTCTTCTTCTCCATGGGATTGCACCGGGGCCCATGCTTCATGTGGAACAACCAACCTTCGTGTTTCAGGTGAGTGCAATTCTATTAATGGCTTCTGCAGCCATGTACATCTCTGGAATTCTCCTTGCACCCCAGGTAGTGAAACTTCTCCGGGTACCACCTGCCCTATTTATGCCCATTGTAGCAGTTCTCTGTTTGATTGGATCCTATGCACTTGGATTGAAAATCTTCAACCTTTACTTGATGGTCCCCATTGGAATCATTGCCTACTACATGGGAGAACTCGGATACCCTATCCCGCCCCTCGTAATCGGTGTGATTCTCGGCACGATGGCGGACGAGAACCTCCGCAGAGCCCTCATGGTCTCCCAGGGTAGTTTCCTCCCCTTTATCACTCGCCCTGTAGCCCTGCTTCTTCTTATCGTAATTCTTTTGACTGTCATTACAAGTACTTCCACCTTCAAGACCTGGAAGGCCAGATGGCAAGCCCAGAGGAGCCGCTCTTAGCGGGCGGCTTTTTTATTTAAGTAGCACGTCCCAACTTGGAGTATATAGAAGACTGGCAAACTGATTCCAGGTATAGAAGGGCAGAATCACCTGTTAAACAGAAAACCTAATAGCATAGAGCCCATAAACTGGACCTACCCCTATAGAAAAATTATGAATTGTCTGCTATAATAGAATACATGAAATTCTCCAATAGATTAAAACTATCCTTCGGGACTCTTCTATCTCTGTTTCTGGTAGTCGGTTTTTTGAGTGTACTGAATCTTCTGCGGGTGAATCAGGCCTCCCTTCGGATCATGGAAACGGGTACCATCAATACGAATTATGTAGCCGAATTGATCGAGAAGTTCCTTCTTTATAAGAATCTCGAGTTGAAGCATATCCTTTCCAACAATAGAGCTTACATGGAAGCGTACGATCAACAGATGCAGAAAGTATGGAAGGAGCTCCTCGAGGTGTACCAACTATTCGAAAAGGCGAATCTAGCCGAAAACGAACGGACCCTTCTAAATGCGTTCCGTCAATCTCTCGATAGTTACCAGTCTGCTCATGACCAGATCATCCAGTTGTCCTATAAACTGGAAGAAGGAAAGACCTCTCTTCTCATCGCACTGAACTCATTAGACCCGTTGAGCGAACAAACAGTGCAGATCCTTACCGATTTGAAGCAGGCAGCTCGAAAAACAGCAGAAGAGACTGTTCTGCAAGCACAGAGGATCTACCGGTTTTCTTTGATCTCGATCCTCGTGGCCCTTTCCGCCACGGTAATCATCACCATCCTCTTCAGTCACTTTCTCATTCGCTCTCTTTTAGGGAACCTTTCCCGGGGGATTGAGTTTGCCTCTTCTATTGCGTCAGGATGTTTGAGCGATGAAATGGCGATTGGGAATGATCCGGAACTGGGGGCCTTGATCAAAGCCCTCAACCAGATGTCCCAACGGCTATGCGACCTGATCATTTCCATACAAAAGAAGATGGAAACCCTTTCCACTGTGGGTCTGCAACTGAAAGAAAACATGAACAATACCGCTTCATCGGTAACCGAGATCCTTCGAAATGTAGAAAAGATCCAGCAGGGTGTGGAATCCCAGTCTGCGGGGGTAACTGAAACTAGCTCCGCTATGGAACAGATCCTTCATAACCTTCAATCCCTCACCCGGATGATCCAACAGCAGTCCTCTTCTGTAACCCAATCTTCAAGTGCCATCGAAGAGATGGTTTCCAACATCCGCTCTGTTACAGCCAATATCGAGCGGATGGGAAACGATTTTTCTGCACTGGTGGCTGCTGCTAGAACAGGAAAAGAGAAACTAACCATCGTAAACAATCAGATCCAGGATATTTCGAAACAATCTTCCAGGCTCCTCGAAACGAACACTGTAATTGCCAACATCAGCGCGCAGACGAACCTTCTCTCCATGAACGCAGCCATAGAAGCTGCCCATGCAGGGCAGTACGGAGCCGGTTTTGCCGTAGTGGCCGACGAAATCCGAAAACTCGCCGAACTTTCCGCCATTCGGGCAAAGGAAACAAAACAGGACTTGCGTGCCGTAATCGATGTAATTTCTTCCGTCGTGAATTCCTCTACCGAAGCGTCTGTTAACTTCGACCAGATAATCAGGAAGATCGAGGATCTCAGCACCTTGATTTATCAGATCAAGAATTCGATGGTGGAACAGAGCTCGGGAAGCCAGGAAATCCTCACCGCCCTTACCAGCATGAACGAAATTACCTCCCAGGTAAGGGAAGCTTCCAATGAAATGGAAAAAGGGTCCTCTGCGGTCATGAAAGAAGTGGAAGACCTCATCCAGCAGACCGAACTCGTCCGCACCAGTGTGGAACGGATCTCCCGGGGAGCTGGCACCATCCAGGAGGCGGTATTTGCCGTTCAGGAGCTTTCCAACCGAACCAGCAGCCTGATCCAGGAAGTCTATAAGGAAACAGGAGTTTTCAAACTGCAGGATAGAGCAGAAAAGCAAGTCGCCCCATCATGATCGAACTCCTACCGCGGTAGTTTCTTCCTGGGGGGCATTCATTCGGACTGTGCTCTTTCGGATCCAGTCCTCGATCTTTTTAACCGCCACCATAGGTTTACTGATGGTGGTAGGCCCAGCAACACAACCTCCCTGGCAGGCCATCACTTCGATCAGATTTCCATCGGGTTTCGTTTTCACCGCCTGCCGAAGGATTTTTAGGTTTTGCCGGTCAATCCCATCCACCACAAGAGGCCGAACCTGTACTCCCTTCTCCTGTTCCTTTACCTTTTCCCAAACCGCCTGGGATACTTTCCCCACAATAGGGAAAGACTTCGCAGCGGCGGAAGGAGTGTTCAGGATCGATGCAGGCTCGCAATGGGGAACATCGATCTCTTTTGCTACAAGAAGAGCTCCCAACTCTTCCGTATTCAAAACGAAATCTACCACCCCACTCCGCAAGGCTTCTTCTTTTTTTGCCACACAAGGCCCAATGAAAACAATGAAGCTTTCAGGGGTTTGCTGCTTTACCTGCTCTGCAGTGTAGAGCATAGGGCTCTTAGTAGTGGAGATATAGGGCTTTAATTCGGGAATATGTATATGCGCACACCTGGTATAGGCAGGACAACAGGAGGTAGTCATAAAGGGCTCTCCCTTATGGATCCGTTCTACCAGTTCCTCCGCTTCCCGTTCGATCGTTTCATCTGCCCCCTGGGCTACCTCGTACACATCGGTGAACCCTAACATCTTTAGGGCGGTTACCAGCTGGGGATAGTCTCCTGGGAACTGTCCCGGAATAGCGGGAGCTACCAACGCTACTATTCTATTCCCTGATTGTAAGGCCCGTATTACATCCAGCATCTGGGACCTCTCCATAATCGCCCCAAAGGGACATTCACTCATACATTTTCCGCAGTAGATGCATGTGGTAAAATCAATATGCTCTTTGCCTTGTGGATCCTTCGAAATTGCCCCTACAGGGCAAGCTTCTTCACAGGGAACAGGTACTTTCACAATTGCGTGATAAGGGCATACCTTTTGACATAACCCACAGTTCACGCAGAGGGAAGGATCGATTCTTGCCTGCCCATTTACCATCTGAATTGCCTTTTTAGGGCAGTTCAATACACAGGGACGAGCTACACAACCCTTACACGCGTTGGTTACGAAGTAGTGACTCTGGACACAGGCGCTACAGGCTTCATCGATCACTGTCAATAGTGGATCCTCCACAGCAGTTCGGGTTAAAGCCTCCTCGGCATAGGAAGAAAGGGGCCGGAGTTCATCCGTCTCTTTCTCTATAGCAAACCCCATCATGGCAAGAAGCCTGTACTTAATAACTGCCCGATCATGATGGATACAGCACCGTACGGACGGCTGCCCTTTAGGAATCATTTCCAGGGGAACTCGATCAATCTTCTCCCTTAGGGTTCCCTCAAATGCGAGGGAAGCAAGTTTTACTAAAAGTTCTCTTCGAATATGAGTGGCATTATTGTTGTACAGCATCGTTCTATTCCTCCTACATGGCTGCCTGACGGCGAATTTCTTCGATCACCTTCGGTACGGTAGCTGTGGCTATAAGAGTATCGTTCACTTTAACAAAGGGAGCCTTTCCATACGAACCGCCCTTGCAGAGATTCATACAGGGGGATCCTTCTATGGAAATCCTCGAAGCAAGAGATTCCTCCAATGCTTTCTCTATCCCGAACAGTTCCGCAGCACCCATCAGGTAGCAGGTGGTTCCAGAGCAGATAACCACATGGATCTTCCTATCATGGTTGGATCTTTCCATTTCGTATCTCCTATAATTAAATGAATTGGATATTCACTTCTTTTAAATAGCGCTCCTCCAACAGATGAGCGATCCGTTTTACGATGTTTCGTCGAATTTCCAGTTCCATGGGCATGGAAGGGTCCTGGTGAGCTTCGTTGATGCGGGTCCCCACCACAAAGTCCACGATATCACTGTTCAGTAAATGTTCCACCAACAGGTGGGCGGCATTCTTTCCAGAAGACGTGGAAACCGGTCGTTGAACCTCACGGGTAAGGAACTCTGCTGCCTTCCCTAACGTTAAAATCCCTTCGGTAACCAGGTCTGCACCCTCCATCTCAGAGGGGGGAGGAACTTCCGGATCCAAATTCTTGAGACAAACACGAACCTTTTTCTTTAATTCCCGTGCGACAATGGTAGCAGTGGTTCCTCCACAGATGATTTTTTTCCCTTTATAACTGGAGAATATCGAGACCAATTCTTTATCCCGTTCAGGAGCGAAGGGAGGACCCGTAAGAACGAGGGTCCGCCTGGGGTTGCGGAAGTACATCACACCGCAGGTAATATCGTCCTTTGCTTCCAGGGCGTCGTTCCAAAGACTTTTCTGAACCAACGTATGAGCCAGTTCTCGGGCAGAAAGGGTATATTCCCTTCCTACCACTTCCCTCAAAAAGCTTTTAACACCTTCCATGCCCCAGCCTAAGGGCATTGCAGCTGTCCCCATCCCCGATTGGACCACCCCATCAGAAAAAACCACGATCCGATCCCCCGGGCAAGCCACAAACTCAGAAACGTAGATCCTGTTTTTTCTTCCGTACCGCGCGGGGAGCCGTACATGCGATTTGGGAACCTCTACAACTTCCCCCCCTCGCATCAGGATATACGGTGGATTGTCGTATTCGAGAACGCGGACCTCCTTGTTTCGCCCAATATCTACGATGGTGAATGTCGCGTACCGAATGCGCCGCTCTGAACAGATAGGGAGGGTTTGGTTAATGATTTGAGCGGTACGTTCTATGGGGATATCTCCTGCTACACAGGTGATGGCCATTGTTGCCGTCAGTGTGGAAAGAACACCCGCTTTTACGCCGCTTCCCAAACCATCGCTCAGCACGGCAATTACACGATTCTCAGGCAGAAGCTTCTTCGATAGGAAAGCATCCCCCTCCATTCGGTGGTTTCCTTTGGGGCACTGGTAATGGTCAACTTCAATAAAGGTTTGCATTACCGGCCTTCCTGTCCAAAGGATTGAATGATGGTATTCAGCATCACTTCGCTTTCTGCCGCGTTTTCCCCCAAAAGGTACGCGATCTTCTGCACTGTAGAAAGCTGTTTCCGCATGATTTTCTCTGCCTGTTCGATAATCCGATCTTTCTGAATAAAGGGAAGGGTTATGTCCTGAAAAATTCCTCCCACGTATCGACCCCTCTCTACCGTGAATATAGATCCTCTTAATATCTTTTCCCCATATCGAATATCCTTTTCCAGGATATCTATCCCTGTTTCCAGGACCGTTTCGAAAAGATCTACAAAGGGGACGAGCTTCTTGAGGGATGCCTTTTCAAGCCCGGGTTTTGTTTCGTACAATTCTTCGATTTCCTTGCCTAACAGGCGTGCAAAGTTCTGGTTACATTCCACGATGGTAAGCCCTTCATCCACTACCACCACGCCGGTCGGCATGGCTTTCAATAGCGCATCCGCCTTCTTCTGTGCCAGTTTCCGCATGTAAGAGACACACATGGTAGGTTCCGCTTTCTTCTGGAGGAGAGCAAAGGCGAAATCCCTGCACGTATCATATCCGCATCCCCCACAGTTCAATTCGTCATCCCTTGTGTACTTCCCTACCTTCGAAAGGGCTTCGCGTATGTGCTCTTCCCTGGCGTGGACTTCTGGGACAGGCGCGATCTCCCAGCGGAATGAAAGTTCCAGCTCTTCTAGATCCGCTTCAGGGGGAAGACCCTGCGTGTTATTGGCCCCAAGGTGCTGTTCCAGTCCGCAGGCTGGATCTGCTTTTGGGGCAAGGCACTCCAGGTTGTAGGCAAAAACCTGGTTCCGTTTCACAAGGGTGCCAGTCTTTCTCGCACATCCGGGTCCATTCACGCACCCTCCTGCACAGGCAAGGAGTTCTACAAAAAGCGGCGAGGAGATTTGGGAAGGATCAAAATCTTCCAGCCCTTTCTGGATCTCCCTTATCCCGGAAAAGGAGGTGCACAGATCGCTGGATAGATCACTTCTATTCTGAATCGTGCGAATCATCCCCCCGTGCAGGGGATAGAGGGACCCATCCCCGCTTCTTCGAGGGACGAATGAAAGGGTAGCCTGCCTGGAAGCCCTCCGGAGTATACCCATCTGCTCCATAGAAAGGCCTTCTGTTGCGAACCAATTCCGGACCTCCTGAAACGTGAGGGACGCATCGATCAGTTCGGGCCGTGTGTCTGCTTCCCGTTTTTTAGAAATGCAGGGTCCGATGAAAACCACACCGATTTTTTCCCCATACAGCCGCCTTAACAGCTGTGCATGAGCCATTAAGGGAGAAGACAGTTCTGTCAGGTAAGGGGAAAGGGAAGGCTGATATTTCCGAATATACTCTACTGCGGTAGGGCAAGCAGAGGAGAGGTAAAGGGGGAGGGGCAACTCTCCCCTTTCGTTTTTCTTTAAGCTTTTAGCAAGGCTGGATGAAACGGCTTCCGCGCCCAGGGCTGTTTCAGAGACCCCCGCAAACCCCAGTTTCCGTAATCCCTCGAATAAGCCTAGCTGCTCATTCTCTGAAAACTCACTTGCGAAAGAAGGGGCCAATGAAACATACACAGCTTCCCTCCTTTCTAGCAGGTATTTGACTTTTCCTACATCATTTCGAACCCGCTTTGCACCTACAGGGCAAACAGATACACAGTGTCCACAGAGAATACAGAGCTCTGGTACCACCTGGGCATGGCCATCGATTACCCGAATAGCCTTTACCGTGCACTCTCGCAGGCATTTGTAACAATCCTGACATTCTGTTTTTTCCGTGTAGATTGGATTCAAACTATCCATATCCTAACCCTCGCGTTTCGGCAAAGAACAAAGTATCTGTTGAAGAAGGGAAGGGGTTACTCCGCTATACAACTGACCATTGATCTCGATATTAGGACCTTTCTTACAGGATCCAGAACAGAGGCGGCCTCGTAGCTCTACCAGGTCATTGATATGTTCCTTCCGAAGATACTCCTGGATTAGTTCCAGGTTTCGTCTATTCCCCCTGCTGAAACAGGAACTTCCCATGCACACTTCGATCATGATTTTATCTGTACTCATAGAATGTACCCAGAATATTTATTATTGTGAATTAAATCACATCAGATAATATAATATTTTATATAATGTGAATCAATACCTTTTTAACGAAACAAACCCATTTTTCTTTTGGTACTACTTCTTTTGGCACTATCTGAAAAAAGGGGATCTACAGGCATGTATCTGCCTTTCTTGATCAATTCTTACTATGATGGTAATATGTTTCCCATATGAACCTTTGGGAATTTACCAGATCTCAGATCATCGGGCGGAATGCATGTTTCCCCACCCCTTTTGGGAACCGCTTACTCACCTATGCAGATTACACTGCTTCGGGACGGGGAGTACGGTTCATCGAACGGTACATGGAACACCTTCTCGAATTGTACGGGAACACCCATACCGAGGACGACGTTACGGGGAATCTCACCACCGAACGGCTGCACGAGGCAGAACGAATTATCAAGAAACATCTTAACGCAGGTTCTGGGTACCACATTATCGAGGCGGGTACGGGGAGTACAGGAGCCATCCACCGGTTACAGCAGATGCTGGGACTCTACATTCCACCGGCTGCCAAGGAACTGTTTCGCTCTATCCTGTTCAACAACGTTGATTCCTCGATCGTGGAACGGGTCGAAGCCGCACTGAAGGCGAAAAGCCCTGTCGTATTCGTCGGCCCCTACGAGCACCATTCCAATGAAATTACCTGGCGGGAATGTTTCGCAGAGGTAATCGAGATCGACATGAACGAGGATGGTCTTATCGATTTGAAGGATCTGGAGCGAAAAGTCAGCGATCCTGCCTACGCGGGAAGACTCAAGATCGGATCCTTTTCCGCTGGCAGTAACGTAACGGGGATCAAAACACCTGTGTACGAAATTGCCCGGATCCTGCGAAAACACGATTGCCTCGTGTTCTTCGATTTTGCCGCGGTGGCCCCCTATGTAAGGATCGACATGAATCATAGCCCGGAAACTGCTTTCGATGCTGTGTTCTTTTCACCCCACAAGTTCCTGGGTGGACCCGGAACCACCGGAGTTCTTGTATTCCACGAACGCCTCTATCCCAAGCACCTCCCCCCAACCCTTTCCGGAGGAGGTACGGTCGACTTCGTGAACTTGCATGAGCAGGAATACACCCGGGATATCGAAACCCGGGAAAAACCAGGAACCCCCGGAATTCTCCAGACGATAAAGGCTGCCCTGGCTATCCAGTTGAAGGAACGGCTGGGGCAGGAGGCCATCGAGGAAAAGGAAAAAGAATACATTCGCCGTGCCATCGAATTCTTCCGAACTATCCCTGAAATCGAAATCGTGGGGAATCCGGACCCTGAGCTTCGGATCGCCATCCTTTCCTTCAATATAAAGGTCGGGGATTCCTACCTCCATCCCCGATATGTAGTAAAGCTTTTAAACGATCTATTTGGGATACAAGCCCGTGCAGGATGTTCCTGTGCAGGGCCCTACGGCCACAGGCTTCTCCATATCGATCTACAAAAATCTCTCGAATTCAAGGAAAAGATCCTGCAGGGAGAAATGGGAATTAAACCCGGTTGGGCCCGACTGAACTTCCACTTTCTCTTTACCGAGGAAGAGTTCCGCTTCATCCTGGATGCAGTGGCCTTCGTTGCCCGCTATGGGGTATATTTCCTGCCCCTGTATCGATTCGATCTTTCCACAGGAAACTGGGTTGCAAGAGATTGGGAATATCCTTTACCCCCCTTCGGAATTGAACCGATCCTCACTTCCCTCGAGGAGAAAAGACTATCACCGGGCATGGATCTTTCGACCGAAAAAGACCTTACCGAAGAGGAGAGGGCCGGATATTTCCAACAGTACCTCGAAGAAGCGCATCGTAGGGGGGAAGAGCTGAAAACATCTTTCTCGATGGAACTACTTTCTACCACCCGGCGGGATCTGATTCCCTTCCTCTACTGTCCCTCGCCTCGTGCCAGGTAGTAGTTTTGATTTAAAACGTAATGATCTCGTACCCTTCCTCGATATAGCGGGCCATCGAAGGGTGCCCCTTCATATCAGTACCCAGGGGAAGTTTCTGTGCCTCGATATCCGCCAGCACTCCCATCTTGTAGGAGCAGGCCCGGCACACGCAGTCAATCAGCCCGGAATCCCTCACCTGCACGTACAGATCATGGTAATCGGCCCCCTCCATGTCCAATTCCACAGCGGCTTTCGTAGCTGCTCCTTCCAGGATGATGGCCACATCCATCCCTCGTTCTCGCATGTCAAGGCCGTTCAACAGCACATGCACAAAGCACATGGGTTCTCCCCGAAAAGCAAAGAGCGCAATCTTTTTCATACAACCCCACTATAAAGCCTATAGTGCCCCTCTGCAAGGGAAAAGGGGTACAAATTGAGTGTTTAACAAGAAGGCACTCTTTGTGCCTACGCAGATCCAACGGATCTGGGTAGTATAGGACATGGAATCAACCCCACGGATTTGAAGGAGCTAACACCAGTAAAGATTTTGAGGAAAGGGGCACAGAAGGAACGGCACGTCCGGGAGGTGCAGGACCGGGATGACATTCCTTAGTTATCCCCGGATTATATGAACCAGTCGTTACCCAAATACCCGTGTACATTTCGATAGAGTGGGAACAAGGGCCCTGGTTTTCGGTAGGGCTCGGGATACGAGTGATAGGATTGGAGCGGTGTTCCTACTGCAGCTGTCGCCGCATGGGCAGACCTACTTCAACTTTGACACTACTTTTAAGCATCATTGGCATGGGCTCTCGCCTTTTTAGATGGAATATAGTATAAATACAGCAAAAATCCACCCGTAGGAGCACTGTATGAACCTTGTATGCCTCGATCTGGAGGGGGTGCTGGTACCCGAAATATGGATTTCCTTTTCCAGGGCCACTGGTATAGAAGAACTACGGTTGACCACCCGCGACATTCCCGACTATGACGCCCTCATGCGGAGACGTATCGCCACTCTCTCCCAGCATGGCTTGAAATTGTCCGATATACAACGAGTGATCGAAACGATGGATCCCCTTCCCGGCGCTCGTCCTTTCCTCGATGCCCTCCGGGAAACAACCCAGGTGATCATCCTTTCCGACACCTTCGACCAATTTGCCAGACCCCTTATGCGAAAGCTCGGTTGGCCTACATTGTTTTGCAATACATTGGTCATTGGAAAGGACGGTTCAGTGGTAGACTACACGCTGCGCCAGAAGGATGGAAAAAAGAAAGCTGTACTTGGCCTAAAAAATCTGGGGTTCTATATTCAGGCAGTAGGAGACTCCTATAACGACATTGCCATGCTGCAAATAGCGGACAAAGGGTACCTTTTCCGCCCACCTGCCCAGATCTTACAGGAATTTCCCGAGCTGCCCGTAGCGGAAGACTACAAAACCTTATGGGATTTGCTTTCTTCTGACGAGAACTGGCCGGTGACCTTCTATAAGGAAGGCTCTCTTTCTCAATTCTAGCTTTTAGAAAACGTTAAAAGTGGTGCCAAAAGGTAAGATTTAGCCTTTCTATCCAGGCCACAATTTTGGCACCACTTAAAAAACTTTTATTTAACCAACACCTGGGCCTGCAGGTTCAAGAATTTTTCGTACGCTCTCTGGTAAGAGTCTCCCCGCGTATATAAAAAGATACTATTTTCACGTATCTTCCCCGTCTCATCCTGGTAGCGTACCAGAGGATGCTCTATCACGCCCCGAATCGTTTCTTTTGGGACACCTTTCTGCAATAGGTAGGTCGCGAAGGAAAGTTCTTCACAGGGGATGTGCGTACCCCCCTGGGAATACAGATAATCCCGTCCATCGAGGATCTGCTCAAAGGGCCCTTTGGAATAGTGAAATACCCGATTCATCGGTATACCCTGGGGTAGGATCTTAGCATCTAGAAGGGAATTCTCCATCTCCTTGAAGATCGACGAAAACCCTTCATACCCAACAGAGGTTCGGAATAACATGACAGCGATGTCCGTTCCCTGCGCGTTCTTCTGAACCAACGCGGGAATATCGTAATTCACAATGAATAGATCTCCATACCGTTTCACAGTTTGTCCACTGGTAAGAAGTACATCCTCTGTGGGAACCCAGAGACTGAAAAGCTGATCCGGTGTCCAACCAAGGACTCGTAATGCTTCGAATGCTCCTATCACACGACATGCATCGAAGGACTTGCCAAACCAGCGTTCGAAGTCCTGTATCATATACTCGGTAAAGAGTTTTTTGCCCAGAACCGCAAATCGCAATTGTGTCTGATAGTGTTTCTCTACGATATGGTGTCGCGAAATGAACTCCCCTGGAATATTCGCAAAATACACGAAAAAGATCCGTTGCTTGTACTCCGGATTCTTCTTGATCACCTTCAGAAGAAGACTTTCCACCAAATACCCATTTGTTTCAGGCCGGAGGTACACAAAAATGTCTTCTGTGGAAGGATCAACGGACGGGCCTGGGTATGGGATGAGGATAGAAGGCAACGCTCGATCGTCCTTCATGATACTATTATCGAAGGATTTGTGGGAAAAGACAACACTACTTATATATCGAGCACTGGCGTGCAGGGCAGAGGACCTGCGCAATGATCGGCATGGGTGGTCCCATACACGGGCACATCTTCCAGGGCTTGTGCCCACGCAACCGCATTTGGGGAAGAGGTAGTAAAAGGTTAGCTTCGTACGCCTGTTCACACAATGTTTTGTAAGGGTGCACGGTTCCCTCCAATTTTCTTGCTATTTCATTTCCCTTACGATCTAAACGCTCGTTCCTTTCCATTTATCCTATCGCCCGCCA
>CALKLC010000199.1 GCA_937991975.1 uncultured Spirochaetales bacterium
ATCCAGCAGTTCAGCCGGAGGCACATGCCCTATAAGATGGGGGTAAAGTCTGGGATATTCTTTTTCATTGATCTCCTGTAGGGAGCTGAATCCTCCGAATAGGCCGAAAAAGTAGGTGAACTTTGTTCGGGATGCTTCGAGGAGCCTTTTTTGGGTCGTGGGTTGGAATAACCACCTTAGAAAGGCTTCCGCTCCTTTCGAGTTCGGGGCTTTTTCCAGGATCCCTATATAAAGGATGTTTTCCAATGCGAGAATCTTCCCCTTATGACCGATCCAGCGGAAGTTCAGCCCAAGCCGTCTGTTTTCGGGGAGTTGAAAGAATGTAGATGCTGTAGAGTAGGCGTAATGTGCCCATCCAAGGACGACCTGTCGGTAGGGAGGTACCGTAAGGTATTTCTCTTTGTAACGCAGTTCGTTCGCCGGGCCTCCATTGTCCTGCCGTGACCAATCCTTAAGGAAATCCAGCGCGTGGGTCAGGTTCCTGGGATTGTACTTCAGTACGTTCTTGGGGTCTTCCGTATAGGCAGTTCCAAAGAGTTGGGTAGTGAGTAGAATAAAGTCACCATACCATAGAGGAGAATACCCCATTTGAAGGAATTTACCAGATTCAATCTTATGGAAGGACCTGGAAATAGCCCTGATTTCCTCGAGATCGAGCAGGAACAGTTCACTCTCTTTCCCCGGGAAACGATTGTCATACAGAAGGATCGGTAGATCGAAGGATAGGGGAAGTAGGTATTGTCGATTGTCCCGTTTCCCTAATTTCAAGAGGCCTGGGTAGAAATCCCGCAAGGGAATCTTACGCTCGAAAAACAGACCGTCCAGAGGCCGGAATTTTTTGATCGTATCGTGTCCTGTGAGGTACTCGGAGATGATGAGGTCTGGAAAAGGTTCTTCGGTGGGAAGGGATACAGGAGATTCAGGAGTAAATCGTAGTTCTATGCGATAGTTGTCCTGATCGGTATTGAAGGTTTCTATATAGGCTGCTACTTCCTTACGATTCGTAGTGATCACTACCGTCTTTGGAGTTTGATAGGTACATCTCTGCAAAAGACCTGCTGCTAGAGTCAATACAAGTAGGATCAAGGCTCTTGAAGTGATATTGTTCTGAAAAAGCGAGCGGCTTATCATGATGGAACCTTAAGAGAGGCTTTACAGATTGTCAATCCTCATTGCCTTCGGTGCAGGATCAAAGTACTATACCCCTATGGGGAAAACGGAGCGGTACAACTCCTACGCTCGATACCTGAAAGACAAATATGGGGGAAAGACGTATAGAATCGGTGTGGATGCTGGTTTCTCCTGTCCTGTCCGGGGGCCCGACCGGAGGCAGAGCGGATGTTCCTTCTGTGATGTAGAGGGATCCCGGTCCCCCTACCTGGGTTCCCTTACTGATATAGGTGAACAGATACGGAAAGGGCTACAATTCCTCCGATCCCGCTACGGTGCAAGGCAATTTATTCTCTATTTCCAGGCCTATACGAATACCTATGCCAGACCGGAACAATTGCAAGCCCTCTATTCTTACGGATTGTCTTTGGGAGAGTTCAAAGAACTGATCGTTTCCACTCGCCCGGATTGTATAGATCCGGAAATTGCGGAAGTCCTTGGATCTTTCCGAAGCAGGGTGGAGGATGTATGGGTGGAATTGGGGTTACAATCTGCCAGGGAAGAAACCCTTCAAAGGATCCGGAGAGGACATGGAAGGGAGGCGTTCGAACGGGCCTTTTCAATGCTGCGGTCCTGTCATCTCAAGATTGCCGTTCATCTCATTTTCGGTTTGCCAGGGGAAGGGTTGGATGAGATCCTGCAAACCATCCGGTATGTGGCCTCCTTCCGACCGGATGGAATCAAGATCCATAACCTTCACATCCCCTTCAAGGCTCCCTTGCTAGAAGAGTTCTTGATGGGAGAGATTTCCCTTCCCTGTGCCGAAAGGCATCTGGATTATGTGGTAAAAGCGTTGGAACTACTGCCCCCCGAAACCCTCATTATGCGTCTTACCTGCGATACTCCTAAGGACAGGCTTGCCTTCCCACGCGCGTTTCCAGACAAAGCAACCTTCCTTACTCGCCTTGCCCAAAGGATAGCGGAATTAGATACCTGGCAGGGGAGGCTTTTCAATCCGCAGGGTGCGTAACGTAAGCAATCGTACTTTTATAGGGGATTCCCCTTACTTTTTGGACAGTTCATCCGCCGTACGGAAGATCTCCTCGTAAAGATCCTGAAGCTGGGAAACATCCACACTGGCAAAAGCAACTCGGAGGAACCTGTCCTGGAGATTGATGGTCCCGATTCCTTTTTCCAGGAGGCGTTTCCGCAATGCTTCGGCAGATATCCCATTACATCGGAAACTCATGAAGTAGCCGGAGTTGAAGGGAATTTCCTGAAGAGCTTTCCCATTCTTGCGATTCACGAGGATTTCTTTTACCTTCAGGTACCGTTCCCGAAGGATCTGATACTTTGCTTGCTTCTCTTCGTAATAGGAAGGACTCTTCATCACACGAATCATGATACTCTGTGCGAGGCGCGAAGAGTTGGAAATATTGGTGCGGAGAACCGCAGAAGCTTTCACCATGAGGGCGTCGAAATGTTCCTGGCCCAGACCTTTTCCCCCGAAGGTGAGGAAGGCAACCCGGAATCCCCACACGAAGTCTTCTTTGGTTGAACCATCCACCTTTACGGCCAGCACTCGAGGATGTAGGTCTGCAAGGTAGGCAAAGCTCGATTGTGTTTCGGTTCCTTCTTCATAGAATAAGCCATAGTATGCATCGTCCGAAAGGGTGAGAATATCCAGGCCTTCCTCGGCACATTGGTACACTGCACGAGCCAATTGTTTTGCTTCCTGCACGGTGGGGGAGTATCCCGCAGGGTTATTGGGAAAGTTCAACAGAAGGATCACTTTCCCTTTGGATTTGTGGTTCAGCACCTCTTTCTTCAAGCCTTCCACGTTGTAGGAGCCGTGGGAATCGAAAAAAGGATAGGTGATGATCTGTGCCTGGTTGCGATCCTTGAAGATTAGTTCATAGTTGTCCCAAAACATGTCTGGAATGATTACCACATCGTCTTTTTCTACGAACAGATCCGCCGCAGTGGAGATCCCGGGAGTCAGTCCAGGTACGACCATGGGTAAAGAGATCCGATCTTCCTTCAGGGAAGGGTTTTTCCGTAGTAGTTCTTTTTTCCAGAGTTGGCGGAGCTCTTCTACGCCGGTGACCGGAGCATAGGCAACAGATTCAGCGGGTGATAGGGGAGAGGTCAGGGCTTGAACAGAGGGCAGGATCATGGGTTTTCCCTGTTCGTACGCCATTCCAATGGTTGCATTGTGTCGGGTAGCTTTCTTCGTAGCTTCGGCTGATTGTGCGACGATCCCTTTGGGGAAATACATCCGTTTTCCTGTTTCGGATAGCAGCCTGTATGCAACGGTAGACTTCAATGTTTCATTCAATTCAACAGCCAGAGTATTCATATGCTATCCTTACTATGGTAAAATCTTCTTGTCAAGAAGAATATTTTTTAGGAGAAAGCTCTGCATGCGACATGCACTAGCTAAGTTGCTCATACCTTCAAGCCCCACGCTCTTTAGCATTGTAGGCCTTACTGTATTTGAACTCTTATTACGACTCCGCGGGGTAGGGTACGATACGCTGGGGCCTCTTCTTCTCTTCGGGATTGTGTTCAGTACGGTATTTGTCGAAGGAATCCAGGGATACTACACGGCAATCGGGATCTCACTCGTTAGTACTTGGATTGCCGGTAAAGAGGAGCAGGGGGCCGTTCAGATTTTTGGGTTAACTACCCTGGGAGTTACCTTCTGTATTGCCCGATTGAAGTACCTCCGGTACAAAGCACTCCTACAATCGGAAAGAGCCGAGGTTCTGTATCGGTTAAGCCGGGATCTAACACGGAAGAACGGAAAACTCGGCCTCGTTGTTTCTGCAGCCACGATCTTGAGACGTGAACTGCCCGATGTATTGGATTTCTACCTGGTGGAAGGGAATCAAATCCTGAAGCTGGAGGGTACAGAACTAAAAACTGTGGATGAACACCTTCGCACCCTTCCGGATTGGGTGTATCGTACAGGCGAGCCGGCAGGAAAGGGAACAGAAACACTTTCCGGAGCCGATGCCCTGTTCCTTCCTCTGGGAACGGATCACAAACGTTTTGGTGCTTTGAGTGTTCAGTTCACGGATCCTGCGGATTATTATGACCGGGATAAACGGACTGTGTATGAAACCATAGCCAGGCAGATTGGAGAAGCGCTGGAACGGGACCAGGAAGCGGTAAATGGATTCCAGACGAATCTGGTACAGGAAGGAGAAAAACTTCGGAATTCCCTCCTCCGGTCCCTCTCCCATGACTTACGCACCCCGTTGACAGGTATACAGGGTTCCATCGATCTATTGAAGATGAAGCTGGCAGAGGGGGATACAAGGGAAAACCGTGAGCTCCTGGAAAGCGTTTCCGAGGAACTCGCATGGTTAGCAAGGATGATGGACAATATTCTAAGTTTGACAAGGTTCGAGTCGGAACGGGTAGTTTTAAGGAAAGAATCAGAATCTGTGGAGGATGTGGTAGGCTCTGCCGTGCGGGCTCTTTCCAGGCGATTGGCTTCGCATCCTCTGGAAATAAGGCTTCCCGATTCGATTCTGATGGTCCCGATGGAGAGCACCCTGATCGAACAGGTGTTGGTGAACCTTCTGGACAATGCGGCAAAATATTCTGATCCCCAAACCCCTATCGAAATCGAAGTAAAGGTGGAAGGGGGTATGGCTGTATTCAACGTGGCAGACAGAGGCAGCGGGATTGCTCTGGAGGATCTCACCAGAGTGTTCGAAAAATTTGAACGGGGGAAACCGGAAGAGATTCGTGGGATTCGGGGAACCGGGTTGGGCCTTTCCATCTGCAAAGCGATCATCGAAGCCCACGGAGGTACCATAGAGGCGATTCCCAGGGAAGGGGGAGGAACTGTAGTTCGATTTACCCTGCCTATGGAGGTGGCGACAGATGGGAAATGAGCCACTGATCCTCGTGATCGAAGATGAGCGTCCTATTCGTAATTTCCTCAAGTCTGCCATTCAGACTCAATCGTACCGCGTGCTGGAGGCTGAAAAGGGAAGGGAGGGCTTGTCGCTGGCTGCTTCCCATGTACCAGACATAGTACTACTCGATTTAGGACTACCGGACATGGATGGTATCGAGGTAATCAAGGAGCTAAGAGCCTGGTTTTCTGCTCCCATCCTGATCCTTTCTGCCCGGGGACAGGAACGGGATAAAATTGCGGCCCTGGATGCGGGTGCGGATGATTACCTGACCAAACCGTTTGGAGTGGGAGAATTGCTGGCGAGGATCCGTGTGGCGTTGAGGAACAGAGTGCGTCGAGAAATGAATGAGGCTGGAGGAACTGTATTTTCTGTGGGAGGGCTCAAAGTGGATCTCGAGTCTCGACGAGTATTCGTAGAGGGGGAAGAGGTGCATCTCACCCCGATTGAATTCAAGCTCCTGGCCGTCTTGGTGAAGAATGCGGGCAAAGTAGTGACCCACATGCACCTGCTCCGGGAGGTATGGGGGCCAGCCAGTGCAGATCAACTCCACTACGTACGGATCTATATGGCAGGGCTTCGGAAAAAGCTGGAGAAGGATTCGGCCAGGCCCCGGTATCTTCTCACGGAAGTGGGAGTGGGGTATCGATTAGCCGACGAGTAGGTCAATCTATTCTTAGGGACGGGCTAGGGATCCTTTTCATGTTCTTTTGGGTGGGATATCTGGTACTCCTCGAGAAAAATATCCAGGGCGGCGAAGAAGAAAATAAGGATCATAGGTCCTAGAATGATCCCCTGAAATCCGAAATATTGGATAGCACCTAGAATTGAAAAGAAGATCAAGAGGGGATGAATTTTTATCCGATCCTGCAATATCAAAGGGCGTAGAAAATTATCCACCGTAGAAACGAAAAAGGTACAGAGGGCGGCCAATAGCAGGGCTCCTGCAGTATCTCCGGAAAGAAGTTTCAACACTGCCACCGGTATCCAGATTCCCGCTGCTCCTACCATGGGAATGAACGCAAAGAAGAGAACCAGGATGGCCAACAGGAGGAAGGCAGGGACATGGAACAGGAAAAACAGGATCCCTGCCGCAGTTGCCTGATAGAGAGCTACTAGGAAATAACCGGTTACCAAATGCTGTGTAGTTTCTTTGAAACGATTCACAAAGATGAGCAGCAGATCCCTATTCAAAGGAACAGCCCGCATGAATAGGCTTAAAAGGTACTTCCCATCCAACAGAAGGAAGAATAGGGTGAATACCATGAAAAGGAGGGTGATGAAGAAACTTGTTATGTTTCGAACCATCTGTGTGGAAAATCTGAAGAGGAAATCTGTACTCTGGCGTAGAAAGGAAATGATCGTTTTCGGCAGGTCTATTTTCGAAAGATCTACCGAATTAAAGGTAATCTCCCGGATCGTTTCAACCAGAGGATCGTCTGGATGGAAAGCCAATCCTTTTGCGCCCCGTTTGACGAATCCTTCCAGCACGTGAAGGAGCTGGAAAGACTGTTTGAAGGCCCCCTGCAAAATGAAAAAAAGGGGCAGGATGATCAGGGCAACAATAAGGAGGGAAAATATAGCTGCCAGGACATTTTGGTAGATAGAGAACCCCCTCGTTCTGGGAGGAATCCATTTCACGCATCGCTGATACAAAGGATTGATCAAGATATAGAACAGAAGGGACCAGAGGATTGTAGAGAAGAAAGGACTGAAGATCACCAGGAGAAGGATGGTAAGGCCCAGGAACAGGGCAAGGAAGATCAATTTCTGGATATCCTGCTTTTCCATATGAGTCAGATGTATCTTACCTTACTTCTCGTTTTTTTCATAGTATATTCGGCAGCGGAACGAAGGATCAAATCCTGAGAGTTCCCATATTCTGTAAGCAATTGCCACCTCGAGGTTATCCAGTTCGAGGAAATAGGTAGGTGAGACAGGGCAAGGAGGGCATTCCGCTTGAGGGTATGAGGTGTGATCCACCCGATATCCAGAACAGTATGGCGAAACACCCCCTTACGGAGATCATCATCTCTGGTTTCAAGAACTCTTCCCAGTTCGATTCCGCTTCCCAGGTATCCCCACTTTTCCTGGAGCTTTGTGGCGGGAGGCAGTTGTTCGATTCCTGATCCCCCTGGGTCATCAAAAAAATAGAGGCTGGAAGTACCATTGATATGTGCACGATTGTCTTTCCTATTGTAGGGACAGACTTCTTGACAGGTATCGCAACCATAGAATAGGGAACCCCATTTTGCCGAGATATCCTCAGGAACGAAACAGGGCTGAGAAGCGTACGCTTGAAGACACCGGTTTGGATTTACACCCCCTGGTTTCACTATAGCGCCGGTAGGGCAGGCCTCCTGGCAGAGCCTGCAAGTTCCGCAGAGGGGAAATTCCTCTTTATTCGATTCGACCAGCGGGGCAGGTTCCATGTGAATCTCGAAAGAATGGGGGAATAGGATTCCTCCCAATACCAGAAAAGAACCGAGAGAAGGCACGATCACTAAAGAGTTCTTTCCCCTTACCCCAAAGTTACTCGCAAAGGCAAAAGACTTTTCTGGAAATCGGGAATTGCAGTAGATCCGTCCTGCTCCTCTGGGAATGTGTCCATTCGATTCGAGGGAACGGAGGAGAGTTTTCAATTTTTCCACCAGGATCCGGTAATAGTTCATCCGGGCAAAGGCACCGATGGAACCCTTCGGATTATCGGGATCCTTCTCTGAGGAAAGTCCCTTCCCATGGTAGAGACCTGTAACGAAACCCAGCATTTGTTCGTACCGAAAGAAGCGGGGGCGCAGAATCCCAAGTTTTTCTGACTCTTCCTCTAAGATTTCTTTAAATTCTTTCATTGACAAAATTCTCCAATTTTCATACCATGAAGAGCGATGGATGCGAAAGGGGTCGATCCTATCACGAAGGATGAACCAACGGCGCCTCGATCAACGAAAGGGAGCGTTCTGGAACGGCTGCTCTCGCTCTTTCTGGGCGTCAATGATCCTGAAAAAGAAAAAAAGCGATTACTTAAGAACATAGCGAAGGAACTCAAACGGAACAAGTACAAATTTTACAATCCAAAGGGGCGCCTCGCTCTCCCTCCCCTCGCAAAATTCTTTCACGAAATTTTCAAGATCGTAGGGCCAGCCCAGGTCTTACTCCAGAATGCCGCTTCCTCCGGTGCGTTACGGACTCTATTGATCGAATCGAGCTTGAGTAAAGAGGAACTGGAACTGGTGGAATCTCTCTCGGAAGATAGACTTCGGGAACGAGCAAGAACAAAGGAACTTAAAACCCTTGTGGAGGAAGTGAAGGAAGAGCTCGTAAATCTCTACGCAGTGTTCGATCACGATAAGATCAAACAGATCAATCTGGCAAGCAGAGCATTACATCAATTCCTCAAGTTCATCCTATTCGATTACTATTTTCTCCTGAAAAAGTTCGATCCCAACCTGCCGGATAAGGATTATACGTATGTTCCGAAGTTCGAATCCATCCATGGAGACTATGTATCGGACGATCTGAAAGACTTTCTCGAAGTTCTCCTTCCCCTGGATCCTTCCTACGCATGGGACGAATTGTTCGATGTACTGCAGGCCTATCGGAATGTGGAGGTCGTTTCTCGACCAGGGTGGAAGAAACTGCTTTCCTCCCTGGAAGATGTGAGGAAGAGCGGGGTACTGGAATTGATTATCCGGCACCTGGATGGGAATCCCTTCTATAAACCCACGTTGGATGTGAGTAGCGAACGTATCGTGGAACCCTATCTGAACAAAATAAAAACTCAGACAGAACTGCTGATCCAGAAGATCATCCAGGAAAAAAAGAACCAGCAGATCGATCAGCTGGTACATAAGGTCTTTGGGGGGCCCACTGTTCTCCGCATGCGATACTATACGGACAAAGCGAATACTACCTTCTCGAAGAGGATGTTGAGCGGTTATACCCTTACAGAACCGGCAAATTACCTGAAGGCTTTCATGCTGGACTATGTGAAGAAGGATATACGGGAACTACGGGATCTTCTCATCGTACGGGGAAAGTGGGCCACTAACCTTCTTTCCCAACAACTTTCAGAGTCCTTCCATGCTCTTGTGGAACTGAGCGATGAATTGGTTAAGTTCGATGACGCTTGCGGGGACGAAGGTGAGTACGGTACAAAGATTCGAAAGGTGATCAATCGGGTCGAACGGGACCAGGGAGCCATGAAAACTCTTCGGGATACAATACGGGTCATCAACGAACGAATGGTCAAGATCCTTACCGAATCGGGACAGCAATTGATCGTTTTTGGAAAGAATTTAAAGAACTTGATCGATGACTACGATAAGAGCCCCCGGAGTGAAATTCTCATCAACTGGAAAGAGGTAGATCAGGCAGCAGAGGGAAAAGTGCGGGAACGGATGGTAGAGGTATACAAGAAGGTGTATACCTTCATCCAGCTTCTTCACCTTTTCGTAAAAGATGAAAAGAAATAGGATCTAAAGATCTTCCAGAAGCACTCCACTCCGAATATCACGGGTTATCTTTTTATAAAACTCTCTATCGTCCAGTTTCACCAGAGGGGGAAGGTTCCCCTGGAAGCCTACCTTACCGTCTACCTCGATCCAGACCGCCTCGACACCTGGAATTTGACAGAGTTTTACCAGCACGGGCTCGATATCGGAAGAGCTTTTCACCAGGTTTCCTCCCAACGTGGCAGCCGCATCCGCCAGCGCTCCCGATGGTGAAAATACGGTTACAATGTCTGCCTTCCCAAAACTCAACGAATGTCCCATCTTACCGGATGAAGAACACACAGCTAGTGGTGTCCGCTCAGGATCGATTCGAAATCCTACCCGGCTGGAAAGGGGTGTTTTTCCCCCATACACCCCTAGCACTACAGGAGTTTCGGAGATGAGAAAGATGTCTCCCCCGTTTTCTACCACGCCTCCTCCTGCCCGTGCAGCAAATTCTGCGATAGCCCCCGCTACGGAGGCCATGGGCCCCACCCCTGTGAGTTCCGAGGCCCTATGCATGATCAAGGCTATGGGAGGTGCATCGGACAGCGGCGGGATTGGAACGAGGGAAGTGAGGAATTGCGGATACCTCTGAATATACCTTTCCAGAAGCCTGCGTTGATGGAGTATTTCCTGGATCATCTGTTGGGGATTTTGAACCCGAAACCTTAAATTTGTCTCCTTATAAATGAAACTCTGGTAATCCATCAGAACTGAGAGGAGCAGGCACCGAATGGACAGAGGCTGATGCAATTCATGCATTCGATGCATTTATCTGCATCGAACCATACACGCATTGTACGACGATCAGGTATAGAAAGCGCAGCGGTCGGGCATTGGGTGATACAGGCACCACAACTGGTACACCTATATTCATCCCACCGCATCCCCTTCACGTCTTCCCGGATCTGCACTCCCAGCGACCGTATCCACTGGTACGCCCGATCGATGTCGGATGAGTCGCCCGTGATATCCAGAAGAAGGTATCCTTCCTCATCCGGGGTGACTTTAGCCCGGAAGATGTTTACCATGAGGTTGTAGTCTTTTACCAGTTGATACACGATGGGCTTTTCGGTTTCACTCCTGGGAAAATAGAATAGCACTTTCTTCGTAGTGTTCATTGGGAACGACCTCGAATGGGTAAAGGTTTCATGGATTTTCCTAGAGGCAATTTCTCCAGGGGAGGGGATAGGAGAAACTCCCCTCGACGAATCTCATCTTTCAGGATTTCGGCGATCTCCAGCGCATAGGCATAGGAAGACATGGAACTCGTGGGAACCCGTTTCCCCTGGACAGTGATTTCGCCGGATTTCAGTTCAGCGTAACTCACCCTTCCAAGGATTTTCCCTGTTCGGTTCGGATAATCCATGGAGTAATCCACTAGGGGCGCAAAGATCTCACTGTCCCTCACTGTGGTACGTTTCAGGATCTGCTGGTTCAGGATGGGAATCGGAATCCCTACTCCCAGTGCGAGGGATACCCCATACCCCACAAGACTCACCCCTCGAACCCATCTGGGATTCATTTTCTTCATGTCTGCGGTCAAGGCGAGAGTTCCGGCACCCTCCATCGGTACATCGTTAGGGCCGCGCTCACAGAGGGAGGCGAATTGAGTTCCCTCCGCATATACATGCCCCCGAGCTCCGGCCAGCCAAACGGCCGTTCCAATTCCGATGGTTTCATAGTAAGGGTCGTTCAAAAGGGGTGAAAGCTGGCCTGCCGAACTGTACGATGCGTTCTTCAAACCAGGTTTCAACAAGCCCATGTAGGTGTAGAGGGGTCGTTCTCCTGCGTTCACAGCTACATTGTAGTTCTGGTAGCAGTTTCGGGGATTCACCATGATAGCCTGGTTCAGATCGTGGATGGTGATATAGGTTCGAAGCTCCCGCCTGGGATAGTCATCCGTTCCGTATGAAAGGGCAAAGAGTTGGACGGGTTTCCCCGCCACCAATTTTTCGATTACATGTCCACCGCCGAACTTAAAGGCTCCTGGATAATCCATGTTGGCAGGATCGTTGTGACGAAGCTGGGTTGCGCCCAGGTAAGCATCTACCGCCCCGATTCCGGAATAGAGAAGTACATCATCCAGCCATGCTTCTGTAATCCGTATCCGGGGCGTAGTGTGCCCAAAGTTGAGAAAGCAGCCGGAGGAACACATGGCTCCGAAGGTAGCGGTAGTTACCACATCCACCTCTTTTGCGGCTTCCTCCAGACCCTTTTTTTCTACGTACCCGATCACCTCTTCCGCGGAGAGCACAACCGCTTTCCTGGCTTCTATCTTTCGATTGATCTCCTCGTAGCTCTTCATGCGAAAGAACTATACCATCACGGGCTCCTTTACACAACGGGATCGCTTATGGCATAGTTTTAGAAAGTGAAAAGCCAGACAGAAGTACTAAAAAAAACCCCGGGAACCAAACGAAACCTTTCGATTGGGAAAGCCTTTCATATCATCGAGGTAATGGCAGCCCTGGGCGGACCCATGAAACTCCAGGAAATCGCTCGAAAAACAGGTCTGCCTGCCAGTACAGCGTTACGTTTTCTCACTACCTTGAAGGAGTACGGGTATGTAGATCAGGTTCCGGAAACAGGCCAATATTTTCTTACCATGAAGTTCTGTCGAATCGGAAACCAGGTAAGTCGACAGGTTCGGATCCGTGATATTGTACGGCCCTATCTGGAACAACTTTCCCGGGAGTTCGAGGAGTCTGTCTACCTCGCTATAGAGCAAAACTTCTACGTGGTTTATGTGGATGTGGTGGACGGCCCTGACCACATGCTCCAGACTCTCCAGCGAATTGGGAAGATTGCTCCCCTCCATGGAACAGGAGTAGGGAAATGTCTTCTTTTAGGGTTCGATGAATCCCGATTGGATGAGATGGTACGAAAACAAGGGCTTCCTGCCCTTACGCCCCATACAATCCATACAGTGGAAGCCCTTAGGAAAGAGCTTGAAAATGTTAAACTCCAGGGGTGGGCCATCGATAATGAAGAATGTGAAATCGGTGCCCGTTGTGTAGCGGCTCCTATCCGGGATTACACGGGGAAGATCGTAGCTGCCATCAGTACGTCCGGGCCGGTTTTCCGAATGACAAAGGAAAAAATGGAATATATGAAAACGCGAATCACCCAGGCGGCGAAAGAGATATCGAGGCGCCTGGGATATGAGGACGGAGATCCATGAGTAGCAGGCATACCAATCCAATCCTTTCTCCGACGGATGAACTGATAAGGCTTTCTTTTTTTGCCGAGATGGCCAAATCCATTGCCTCTGCCACAACCCTGAAGGAAACCCTCCGGGCAGTGATGAAACAGATCGGTGACATCTTTGCCCCTTTGAACTGGTCCCTCATGCTCAGGGATTTCAAGACAGGGAACTTGCGGTTTGCTATCGTAGTGGGTAGTGGGAAAGATCATTTAGAGGGAAGGATCATCCCGCGGGGGAAGGGGATCGCGGGCTGGATTGCGGAGAACAAGCAATCGGTCATCATCGAGGATGTTCGAAAGGACAAGCGGTTCTACGATGAGCTGGATGAAATTACCGGCTTTGTTACCCAATCGATCATCGGAGTCCCTCTGGTATCTAATGGTAAGGTCTTTGGAGTGATCGAATTGATCAACAAACTGAATGGGGCCCCCTTTACTCCGTTGGATCTCAAGATCCTCACCACCATTGCCGATTTTGCCGCCATCGCCATCGAAAAGGCCTATTACCTTGCATCCCTCAAACACCTGGCTTCTACGGATGCACTCACAGGGCTTCCTAACCGGCGTAGTTTCCTCAAGGCCCTGGAGAGGGAACAGCAACGGTGCAGCAGGTACCACACAGTGTATACTGTACTCCTGCTGGACATCGATGACTTCAAACGGATCAACGACAACTACGGACATGCCATCGGGGACGTTGTTTTGAAACAGTTAGGGACTATTCTACAGCGTACCATTCGTAAAGTGGATATCCCCTGTCGCTATGGCGGAGACGAGTTCCTTGTTCTCATGCCCGATACGAGAATCGAGGCAGGCGAAGAAGTTAAGAAAAGGATCGGCAAAGCTCTTGCAGAATTGGCAGTAGAAGGGGTGCCACCTTTTACGGTTAGTATGGGACTGACAGAGGGCAACGAGCTTAATTTCCAGGAAATCCTGAAAAAACTCGACCTGGACATGTACAGGGAAAAGATGAACAAACCAGAACCGATCTATACGAATCTTACGGAAAACCTGGAAGAGTTGATCGACGAGGAGTGACAGTTCGGACCCTTCATATTACTCCCCGCCGATTCCATATTACTGGAACTCTTTGATGGAGTCGATCGAGATGCCCATGGAACAATCGGTGCATTCTTCCACCAGAACTTCGATTACCGAGGGGCCCGGATGCTGGTTAGCCCACGCGAGAGCAGGTTTGATTTCCTCGGGTTTTAGTACTCGTTTCGCCTTGCATCCAAATCCCTCGGCTACTTTCATGTAGTCAATCAATTCCTTGTTTTCCCTCATTTCGATGGCATACTCGAATCCATAGGCGTATTTCTGGTTCTGCCGAATCAGACTGAGGTTCGCATTGTTCAGCACGAGAACGGTAATGGGTACCTCGTACTTGGCTGCTACGGCCAGCTCTTCTACGAGAAAGGTAAACCCGAAGTCCCCCATCACAGCAACGGCGCGTTTTTTCCCTGTAGCGATGGATGCTCCGATAGCAGCCGGGATATCGAACCCTAGAGTTCCCGCCCCGCCGGTGGGAAGATAGTGTCGGGGTTTGTTGATCTCCTGGAACTGACCGCTCCAGATCTGGTTCAATCCGCAGCCGGTGGTAAAGAGGGTTTCATCGTCGTAGAATTCGTTGATTTCTTTGTAGACTCGTTGAGGTTTGATGGGAACTTGATCGTAATCTGTTTTTCGTTTCAGTTGCTCCCGTAGAACCGGCAGGTTCTTTACCCGTTCCGGGGGCTTCCGTTTGGTACCCCGTTTCTTTGCTTCGGCAAGGAGAGCCTGTAAGGCAAGCTTTGCATCGGCCACGATCCCCAGTTCTGGAGGAAAGATACGGCCAATCTGCCTAGGTTCGATGTCGATATGGATGAACTTCCGATTCCCCCTGTATACGTCGATCTTGCCTGTATGGCGATCGGTGAATCTGCATCCAATGGCCAGTACCACATCCGAGTCCAGGAGAATCCTGTTCCCAAGGGGAATCCCTACTTGAATTCCTGCATGCCCAGCACACAGGGGGTGTTTCGCAGGAATTCCACCCTTTGCCATATAAGTCATGATTACGGGAAGCTGCATGTATTCGGCGAACTCCACACACTCCTGGGTAGCCTCGGATAGAATAACGCCGCCACCCATGATCATACAGGGGGATTGGGCGGTATCCAGAAGATCCACTGCCTTCTTTATCTTTTCCGGGTCCGGAACTGGTTTCTCCACGGGTAAGGAGCGGTAAGATGCAGCTTCGAAAGGGATATCCGCTTGCTGCACATCCAGGGGAAGATCGATCAAAACAGGTCCGGGACGCCCCGAGCGTGCTGTGTGGAAGGCTTTCTGAAGAACATCCGGGAGATCCTTTGGGTTCGTGACACACCACGCTGCTTTTGTAACGGGGCGCGCAATGGATGCAATATCCACACACTGGAATGCGTCCTTCCCTAACAGGGAAGTGACGTTCTGTCCTGTAATGGCGATCAGCGGGATACTGTCTATCCATGCAGTGTATAGGCCGGTAACGAAGTTGGTCGCGCCAGGCCCGGATGTACAGATGGCCATGGCAAGCTTTCCGCTTGCCCGGAAGTAAGCGTCCGCTGCATGGACTGCTGCTTCTTCATGCCGCATGGTGTAATGTTTAATCGTCCGGGAATCTTTCAGGTACTTGTACACAGGGTTGATCCCCGCGCCTGGAATACCAAAGGCATCGGTGATCCCTTCCTCTTCAAGTATACGGACCAATACTTCTGCCGCTTGCATGCCCTGGCCTCCATTTCACTAATTGGAATAATAAAATTATTATTTGAAATTGTATCACGAATCTATCTTAAACGTCAACTTGCATCAAAAGGAATGACAGGGTAGAATACCCTGCATGGAGCATAAACAGTACGATTTTACGGTTCCTGCCTTGGGGGAATGTAAAATTCCCTCTCCCATCAAACTGTCGAGCGTGTTGGGAGATTATATCGCCAATTATGTGTCCGATGATGAATGTATTCTAGCGGACATTCAGGTAACCCCTTCCCTCGTTAATATTCCCCTCGATCCCAAGCGGATGCTCCAGATAGCAGGCCCCCGAAAGATCATCTATTTCAATCCGGGGCATGTGCATGCGGGCATCGTCACCTGCGGTGGGTTGTGCCCCGGTATCAACGATGTGATCCGCTCCATCGTGCGCTGTCTGTGGAACAGCTATGGGGTACGGAGAATTTCTGGCATTCGATATGGGTACAAAGGGTTACTCCCTGAATACCAGTACCCTACACTTGATCTGAACGTGGATGTGGTGGACGACATCCATCGAATGGGAGGATCCATGTTAGGATCTTCCCGCGGAGGAGGGGAAAGGACCGAAGATATCGTAGATTCCCTGGAACGGTTGAACCTCAACATGCTCTTTGTAATCGGGGGGGATGGTACGCAGAAAGGGGCAATTCGGATTGCCAACGAGATAGCCCGGCGGGGGTTGAAGATTTCCGTCATAGGAATCCCAAAAACTATCGATAACGATCTGTCCTTTATTCAGAAATCCTTTGGATTCGAGACTGCGGTGAGTTATGCATCCAAAGCCGTGTACGCTGCTCACACAGAAGCCCATTCAGCCATCAATGGTATTGGATTGGTAAAACTGATGGGACGAGAAAGTGGGTTTATCGCAGCGGCTACGGCACTGGCTTCCCATGAAGCGAATTTCGTGCTGATTCCAGAGGTTCCGTTTGAACTGGATGGTCCCAATGGTCTATTGGAGCACCTTAAACGCAGACTCCTGAAACGGAACCATGCGGTCATTATTGTGGCCGAAGGTGCAGGGCAGAACTTAGTAGGTGGTCAAAATGGCACGGATGCATCGGGGAATCGGAGGCTTGGGGATATTGGAATCTTCCTGCGCGATCGGATATCCACCTATTTTGAAGTAGAGGGAATGGAAATCAATTTGAAGTACATCGATCCCAGTTATATCATTCGAAGTGCCCCTGCAGATCCAGAAGACTCTGCGTACTGTTCCCGATTGGGAAGCAATGCCGTGCACGCTGCGATGGCTGGAAAAACGAAAATCCTTATCAGCCAGGTGAATAACACTTTTGTCCATCTCCCCATTGAAGTGGCTGTATCCGTACGGAATAGGGTGGATCCTGAATCGAGTTTATGGAGGGACGTGCTGGAATCCACAAACCAGCCTCCCCTGATGCTCAATGGCGTAAAATGATAAAGTCCAGCCAGGAGGCCCAATGCAACGGATTGAACTAACCCTAACCTCGGAAGACAAAGTTCGTCTTGTGGGTTGGAGGTGTTTGCCGGATGCGATACCCCGGGCATGTATCCTGATCCTCCATGGGATGGCCGAACATATCCAGCGGTATGAAGCTTTTTCGGAATTCCTCTGTGAAAAGGGATATGCAGTGTATGGTTTCGATCTGCGTGGGCATGGACGAACAGGGGACCTTGCTGCTTCCAGTGGTATCCTTGCTCCTGAGAATGGATGGGAACGGGTGCTCTCGGACATAGACCTATGGGTCGATAAGATACGACAGGAATACCCGGGAATCCCTCTTGTTCTCTTTGGGCATTCCATGGGTTCTCTTCTGGCTAAATGTTACGCCGCCAGCAACGGTCAGAAACTTCGGGGATTGATCCTATCGGGGCCAGTAGCAAATCCTGGATTCCTGCGGGGTATCGCATCCATGATCGCGTGGGGAAATGCCCTGATCAACGGCAGAAATGCGCCGGCAAGACTGTTGGATCAGCTGATTTTCAAAGGGTATGGAAGGAGCATCAAGGATAGACGTACCGATTTTGACTGGCTTTCCCGGGATGAACGACAGGTGGATGCATACCTCCGGGACCCCCATTGTGGACGTGTTATGTCTATAGGTTTCTATCAGGATCTATTGAAAGGGCTCCAGATAGCCTATAAGCAGACGAATTATAAAAACACGCCAAAAGATCTACCGATCTACATCTTTGGGGGAAGCAAAGATCCTGTGGGAAGATTCTCCAGGGGAGCCACCTCTTTGTACAAGGAGTACCGCAGAGCTGGCGTTTCTAATGTGACGATAAAATTCTACTCTGGTGGACGCCATGAAATGTTAAACGAAACCAATCGGGACGAAGTGTACAAAGATATTCTCGCCTGGTTGAATGATCAGTACCCCCCTCCACAGGCTACGGCGAACCCTTTAGAATAGGATTCTTCACACATGCCTCGATGTAAGGTGTTGGCTCCTGTCATGGAGAAGATCCCTGGGCCACGTTAGCAGGTATTCTGCAGGGATTGACCTTCATTCACTCACCTCACTCCGAGGAGTCCTGCGTAGGTAGAAAGCACAGAGTCCTCTCGGTTTCCTGCCAGGGCTGCCGAGGCGAGGGTTTTTCCCAGTTGAACTCCTTCCTGGTCGAAACTATTGATGTTCCATAGGAATCCCTGGAACATGACCTTGTTTTCGTAGTGAGCCAACAGGGCTCCTAAGGCCCTCGCAGTCAACTGTTCTCCATAGATGAGACTGGAAGGGCGATTCCCTGGAAACTCTTTGTTGTGATCCATACTCGTTTTTCCCCTTGCAAAAGCGGTGATCTGGGCTGCTAAATTCGCATTGAGTTTTTGTTGACTGGTGGATCCCTGGTATTCTATATCTTCCCCTCGTTGAGAGCGCAGGAAGCCAATGAACTGTAGGGGGACGATATCCGTTCCCTGGTGAAGGAGTTGATAGAAACTATGTTGCCCGTTCGTACCAGGCTCGCCAAATACGATGGGCCCTGTGGGATAATCAATAGTTTCCCCAAACCGATTTACCCGCTTCCCGTTGGACTCCATGTCTAACTGCTGGAGATGGGCGGGGAATCGGAAAAGGGCCTGACTGTAGGGTAGAATAGCTGTGCAAGGGTATCCCAGCACGTTCCGTTCGTATACCCCGAAAAGAGCATCCAGAAGGGAAGGATTCTGAAGAATTTCTGGTTGGAGTGCCTTTGCATCTGCCTCATGAGCTCCCTGGAGTAGATCTTCGAAGGTCTCTTTTCCAAAGGCTAGGGAAAGCACCACACCCCCCACCGCGCTGGTGGAAGAGTATCTTCCCCCGATGAAATCGTCGATGAAGAAAGTCTCGAGATATTCAGCGGATTTTGCCATGGGACTGGTTTCAGAAGTGACTGCCACGATGTGTTTTTTGGGAACTATTCCCACATTTTTTATGCCCTCTACCCTTCGAAGGACGAAGGCTTCGTTGGTGAGGGTTTCCTGGGTAGTGCCACTTTTGGAGACCAGGATGAACAGAGTGGTTTCCGGATCTATCCGGGATAGAATTTCCGACGCATCGTCTGGATCTACATTGGAGAGGAACAAGGCGTTCATCTTGAGTTGTCCCTGGACCTCTTTTATATTCTTCAGTGCCAGGTAGAGGGCTCTTGGTCCAAGATCCGAACCGCCAATTCCAATCTGCACGATGTGGGTAAAGGGTTTCCCCGTCGAACTGCGGATCGTTCCCTGATGCACAGCTTCGGCAAAGGCATAGAACCGTTCCTGTTCCTTCCGGTAGAACTCCCGGAGATTTTTCCCCTGATGGATGACGTCTTTTCCCAGTTGCCCCCGCAGTAGGTGATGGAGAACCATCCTGTTTTCTCCTGTGTTCATGATCTCTCCATCCAGCAGGGAACGGTACTTCTCTATCACCTGCTGTTCATCCGCCAGTTGCTGGAGAACTTCCAGTACCCTGGAATCGAACCGTTTGGCTGCATAGTTATAGGTAAGGCCGCCTCCCAGAGGAATCGAACAGGTGCGTATCCTCTCAGGGGTGAGCAGAGTGGAAAGGTGGGCAGGTTGTTCCAGCTGTTTCAATTTAGCAAAGGCCTTGGTGGCGGTCAGGTTTTTATAGAATATACTCATGGGGACCTCCTTCCTAAAAAGTAGTAAATTATTTCGAATTGTCAACGAGGAACTATAGTCCCGTGGATTTCCCTTGACGGTTAAAAAGATTCGTGGAAGGATGGGGTCCATATGAAGGAAACACTAAGAAACTGGCTCTATGAGGCAGTCCCTCAGATGGTAGAACTACAGAGACTTTTGACGGCTCATCCGGCCATCGCGCCGGAGAGCGGAGGGACAGGGGAAGGAAAGAAAGCAGAAGCCCTCGTAGGATGGTTGGCGACTCATACTCCTTTCCTCGTGGAAACATATCCGGTAAAGGACGATCGAGTGCCGGAAGGGGTTCGTCCGAATGTATTGGCCACCATACCCGGGAAGGATCGAAGGAGGGCGTTCTGGATCCTAACTCACCTCGATGTGGTGCCACCAGGAGATCTCTCCCAGTGGAAAACAGATCCTTTCGGATTGGAGGAACATGAGGGGCGGTTGTACGGGAGAGGCACGGAGGACAATCAGCAGGGAATGGTGTCTTCCATTTTTGCTGCTTTAGCGTTGTGCAAACAAAAGATCACACCTCCCCTGGACCTCAAGCTTCTCTTTGTATCGGATGAGGAAGTGGGATCGAACTATGGGATCAAGGCCCTCCTGAAAGAGTATCCGGATCTCTTCAGGCAAGGGGGTTCCTTTCTCGTTCCAGATGGGGGCAGCCCTGATGGATCCATCATAGAGATCGCTGAAAAAAGCCTCCTATGGGTTAAGTTTATCGTGGAAGGGAAACAGGTCCATGCTTCGCTACCCCACCTGGGTAAGAACGCGTTCCTGGCAGGGAGCGATCTGGTGCTTCGGTTGACCAGAGAATTACAAAAAATGTATGCCGAAAAGGATCTCATCTTCGATCCTCCCCTTTCAACCTTCTCCCCCACAAAAAAGGAAGCCAATGTTCCGAATGTGAATACCATCCCCGGGCTGGACGTGTTCTATTTCGATTGCCGGGTTTTGCCCTGCTATTCGTTGGAGGATGTACTTGCTTCGATGGATACCATTATGCAAGAGGTAGAGAGGGAGTACGGGATAACGGTGAAACGAGAAATACTGCAGAAGAACGAATCTGCCTCCACTTCTTCCAGTTCCCCTCTGGTGAAAAGCCTGAAAACAATACTTCGGGAGGTTCGCGGGATAGAGGGGAAAGAAGTAGGAATCGGAGGGAATACGGTGGGTGTATTTCTTCGACAGAGGGGGTGGGATACGGTAGTGTGGAGTACCCTGGAAGAACGGGCTCATATGCCGAACGAGTACTGCATCATCGAGAACATGGTGAAAGACGCGGAGGTAATGGTACATCTTATGCTTAGGGCAGACAGTTGATCTTTAGACTTTCTGCTGAAAAAGGTTCAGGAAGGCTTTACGGGAAGGAAGGTGGCATACGAAGTTTACTCGTCTTTGGGCCGGGAGGGGCCCCTTCCGAAAAGAGGGGAAAAGTATTTATCCCAGTTCACTTTATTCGAGAGGTATCCCATGATCCTGTGATAGAGGAAGTAGGTGCCGATAATGGATCCGATGAACAGGATCAGCAGGGCAATGGAGTTCACTTCGGGTGGTAATCGAGGGGCGAGGAACGCTCCGTACAGGATAAACCCCGTAAGGAACAGCAGGATCATCATCACCATGTTCACCAGCGTGGCCCCTAGAACGAATAAAACAGTGTTGAGTTTCTTATTCATCCCTTCTCTCTCCGGGTTAGAAGTAACGAAAGGGCAATACCGATGCCGCAGACGACAACGGCCGAATCAGCGATGTTAAAGGTAGGCCATCGCTCCATCCCAAGAAAACCATAGATCTTGACATCGATGAAATCCACCACTCCCTCGGGACGGAACACCCGGTCCAGAAGATTCCCGATCCCTCCGCCCAATACCCCCGCTGCCATCCAGCGCTGGAAAGGAGTATATTCATCGCTTTTGTAGAAATGCACTCCCAGAAACGCCAGAACGGCTAGAGGGAGAAACGTAAACAGGATAGATCGAAAAGGTTCGGGCAGGTTCCTGCCAATGCTGAAAGCGATCCCTGGATTACGGACATGTACGATACGGAGAACATCACCGAAAAAACTGGCTCCTATGCTTCGTTGCGGGATATTTTCGATAATTAAATATTTAGAGAGTTGATCCACCAGTACCAGGTTGAAGGTAAGGATCAATGGCAGCATTCTTTTCATCGAAATGACCTCCACCTCTTCAGAGCCCCGTGGGAATATCGAAGAACTTAGTTTCCAGTCCCGTATCATGGGCTGTCTTTTTAGCCCATTGGATCACCCCTCCCGTTTCGGTTTGATAGTGTCCGCCAAATAGGACATTGATACCCGCTTCCAGACAGGCATGGTAGATCGAATGGGAGGACTCGCCTGTGATGAATAGATCGATTCCCTTATCGATCGCCTGCAGTGCTTCAGAAGCTGCTCCTCCCGAGACAATGGCAACTGATTGTACGAAGGGTTTCCCGAAAGGTAAAAGATGAAAGTCAGCGGAAGAGGGACCAAAGAGCCTTGCAGCTACCGTATGGAGATCCTTAGGAGAGGGGAATACCCCCTGAATTCCAATCTCTACCCCCCTATAGATTCCAAAGGGGGATAGATCCTGTAATTGTAGAAAATTTGCCAGGGTGACATTGTTCCCGATAAGGGGATCCGCATCGAGGGGGAGATGGACTGCGTAAAGGGCAAGATCATGTTCTAAAAGGAACTGGATCCTTTTCCGATGGATTCCTACAATGGGTAACTCCTTCCCCCACAAAAGGCCATGGTGCACACAGAGCACTTCTGCTCCCCACTCGGTGGCTAACCGGAAACTTTCTTCACAAGCATCGACGGAAAAGGCCACCTTCTGCACAGGCCCATCGCTTCGATCCACCTGAATGCCATTGAGGGAAGAGTCGTACTTTGCGAATTCATCGATTTTCAGGATGGTGCGAAAGTACCGATCCAGGGCGCGAAGATCCATGTTCTTCCCTTATGCCTTTCGATCCAGCAGCTTGTCCAGGTACTCATGGGATCGAACGAGGGCATGGAGTACCGCATGGGAATCAGTAAGGTATTGAAAAGTGGTTTCTAGATTTCTTAATCCTTCGTTCAACGCCGCGGTTTGTTCCTGGATGGCGTGGGCAATCTGGCTGATGGATCCGCTCGTTTCTTGCGCGTTGGTGGCTGTTTCGGCAAAGGTAGATTTCAACCAGGCAAAATCCTGGTTCAATCGGTTTAGAAGCTCCGAGAACTCAGAGATCTGTTGCTCGATCTCTGCCAGAATCTGGGAGAATTCCTGAATCACGTTGGAGATATCTTTGGCAAAATTCCCCGTCTGGGAGGCCAGTTTCTTTACCTCGTTGGCAATGATTCGAAACCCCCGTCCAACTACACCGGCTCTGGCTGCTTCGATGGAAGCATTGATGGCCAGTACATTCGTTCGATCGGAAACATCGTTGATTTCTTCTGTGGCATTCTGAATGCTGGCCGATTTTTCAGCCAAACGTTGAAACAAGGAATGGATCCGTTCGGCATTTGCCTTGGCTTCGTTTATTTCGATTTCTCGTTTGGAAATACTGTCTCCAACGACTGCATTCTTTTCCAGCACCTTACCCATTCCCGCATTGATGGCGGATGCATTCTTCGCAGTACTTTCCGAGGTTGCTCGAATTTCTTCGAAAGCGGCTACCACGGAAGAAAGCTGGCTCTTGATCTGCTCGATGTTCTGGTTGACGATCTGGAAGGAATGCGCGGTAATTCGGGTTTGAATGATGCTTTTGTTGTAACCAATGACGAAACGGCTGATGGTGCTGGCAAACTGCCTGTATAGCTCCGGGCTGATCTCGTAATCGTATCCCATGGATTTTTCCCCTATTGCTTGTAGATCGTATCGAGTAGATCAATCCCGCATTCCAGATTCTGTAACCAGTCGAGGAACCTTTTGGCCTGCGCTTCCGGGAAAATGGCTCCATGCTGGGGGGCGATGTAACGAATCGGTAGGTTGTATACGCTTTGAACCCATTTCTTCAGCACCCTGTTGGAGGCCATGTACCTTCTATGGAAATCTACCATGTACTTGACATGAGAATCATAGTCATCTACCAGCACATACTGCCCTCCTCTGGGGAACACGGCCGCACCGATATCTCCGGAAAAGAGGGTTCGCGACTCTTGATCGTAGAAGGTATAGTTACCCGTGGAATGGAGGAAATGGGCCGGGATGCTTTGAAGATTGAACTCTGTGGGAAGTTTACCCCCCAGTCCTTCGATTCCTGCGATACGGCTATTGTCCACGATACCGAAATGGGGGAGGAATCGTAACCACAGATTCGAAATATAGATCTTTGCCTTCGTGACCCCCATCCAGAGGGCAATCCCCGAAGAAACATCGGGATCCTGATGAGAAAAGAGAATGTGATCGATGGATTCAAGAGGGATGAATCGGCTTACCGCACTGACTACCCGGGCAAATAGATGCACCCCTCCCGGATCCAGAAGGATTCCCTTCCCCTTATGGATGATCAGATACTGGTTGGTTTGGACCACTCCTTCGTTTTCCTGCTCGTCCGTTCCCAACCAGATGAGCTTATGAATGTCGTTTTCAAAAAGAATTTTCCCGTTCAGCTCGTCTTTGCTTACCATGGGATCCTCCAGAATCATTTTAGGCTTCATAAACTATACCATGGCACATTCGTTCGGTAAAGAGAATAACCTTTTTTGCATTGACATGTATCATAGCAAAACCTAATATGAAGAATCATGCCGGAAGTATACAGGATTTCATGGGAAGATCTTGCGTTTGGAGTCTCGGATGAAGAGATCCAGCGTCTGGATACGGAAGATGTGGAACGGTTTACCATTATCGGGCAGGAAAGGGCTGTAAAAGCCCTTGGAATGGGTACGGAAATAGGAGCTTCTGGATACAATATCTATGTTTCCGGAATGCCAGGGACAGGAAGAAAAACCGCTGTTCGAAAAATCCTTGAATCGTATCAACCAGGAATTTTGAAAGTAAAAGATATCGCCTACGTGTACAACTTCAACAACCCCGATTCTCCCCGGGTTCTCTACTTCAAACCTGGAGATGCTATTCAGTTCAAGAGAGGCCTCAAGGATGCGATGGAGAACATCAAGGATGCGATTAAAGCGAGGTTG
>CALKLC010000200.1 GCA_937991975.1 uncultured Spirochaetales bacterium
TCCCCCATCCAATAAACTCGGCGGGTCGAAAGGGAGATGTTTCGAATAGACTGAGATAGAAGTTGTATCCCGCAGGAATAATGATGAACACAGTAAAAACCAGCAGATTGGGAAATAGAAAAAGGTAGGGAGCCAGGGAAATTCTATTCTTCTTTATCTTTTTCACTTCGAATCTCCGTCCGTTTCTTCGAAAGAAGGGTGCTGCCTATTTCTAAGAGGGGGGGGTAGCCCCCCTTTCGAGTGTTTATACTTCCACCAGTTATACTTCCACCAGGCAACCGGACGAACGTTTTATTCAGCCCGGTTACCTGTTTGAATGCCCTATCGAGTCCGTATTTACTTTATCAGTTCCCGGGCTTTTGCCTCTGCCATTTCGATAGCCTTATCCACTGTAAGTTCCCCTGTGATAGCTTGCGTGATGCGGTCCCGCACCTCGTTCGCTACAGGGCCAAACCGTAGATGATAGTTATCCACAAAAGCGGATTTCGGCAGGTTCGCCAATCCCTTGATGAAAGTGTTCATGTCCTCGTTTCGGACAGGATACTGCACTCCCTTCTGCAAAAGATCCTTCCGGGTGGGAAGGAACATGGCCTTGCTCACGTATTCTGTCATACTTTCCGAACTACCGAGGAACTCCATCAGCTTCACCACCTGGGCAGGTGCCTTCCCTTTGAAAGCTACGAGGAACTTTCCTCCCGGCATTCCGCCCCACTGCTTGATGAACGCGTTGGGAACCGCTTTCCACTCGAACTTGTCTTTAATGGTTTCGTTGAATTGCGCTACCTGCCAGTTTCCCGAAAGGTAGAACACTAAAAGCCCATTGACAAATTGCTGATTCGCACCCACATACCCTGTACCGCCTGCCCAGATATCGAGCGGCATGATCCCTTCCTTGTGGAACCGGACAAAATCCTCTAACCCTTTTCTGGTTTCCGGGCTGGAGATTCGTAACCCCTTTCCGTCTTCAGTAAAAAATCCGCCCCCATAGGACTGGAGAAAGCCATCCAATCGATGACCGCTTCTATCGGCAGTGGCGGCAAAAGGAACCCCTGTCTTTTCCTTTACCTGCTTTGCCAGTTGCATCCACTCTTCCCATGTTACTTTTTCAGATGTGGGCAGAGGAACACCCGCCTTTTTGAAGAGGGACACGTTCACAAAGGGGCCGTTCATTGTTAAATCGTGGGGAATCCCGTAAATCTCCCCATTGGCACCGGTGACCAGTTTCATGGGCTCATCCATGAATTCCTTAGGAAAGTTCGCATTTTTCAGATGCGGCCGGATATCCAACGTGTACTGAAAGAACCGGTAAGGTTCGGTAACGCGGGCCATGTCAGGAGCCTGCCCTGCGGCCGCCTGGGTGGTAAGAAGCTGGTTCAACTCCGCGAATGGAACGATGGAAAACTCTACCTTGATGTCCGGGTTTCCCTGGTTGAACTTTGCGACCAGCCCTTCGATCGCTGGTTTATCCGGCCCGTCGGTAAACCATACGAACCGAACGGTGACCGGTTGAGCTGCTGGAGCCGGTTTGGCTTCCTGTTTTCCGCCTGCGAATACAGGGGCCATCGATAGCATCAATAGCAGACTTGCAAAGATTCCTATTACGCGTTTCATACACGCCTCCTTAAAATTAAATTTTTCGAATCGAACATAGAACGTTCTATAAAGAGTGTAAACCCACCTCCAAAAAACTGTCAACTGATTTTAAAATAAAAAGTTGTATTATATATTTACAATTATTAGGCAAGGATATAAAATATATTCGAACATTAAATGTTCGAAGGAGATCCTATGCGGCAACAGGCTCGTCCATCCGTTTCCGAAATTGCCCAACTGGCAGGTGTATCGAAGAGTACCGTCTCCCTTGTGCTGAACAATCGACCTCACGTAACGGAAGCTATGCGAAAACGGGTCCTGGATGCGCTGGAAACCCTTCAAACCCACACTTCCATCCCACACCGGGTAAAAGGCCCTTTCAGGATCCTTCTCCTTCATCCCGCTCACATGGGATCCATACAGGTGTTCCGGGAACTCCTCCAGGGGATCCATCGGGGAATAGAGGATGCAGGCGGGCGGCTTACCCTGGCAGTACACCAGCCCCCTCTGCACCCCAACCATACCACCAACGTTCTATTACTGGAGCCCAGTCTCCGGCCGCATGGGGTTCTCCTCATGGGAGCTCTAAGGGATGATCCTATCCTCGAAGTCCTTAAAAAGGAATCCTTACCCACGGTTCTTGTAGCTAGGGAAACAGCCTTTGACGGGTTTTCCGCTATAGGGATGGATAATTTTAGGGGCGCAAAGGAGGCAGTAGAATATTTGCTCCGGCTAGGACATAGACGGATTGCCTTCGTAGGCGGAAACGAACAGTACGAGTACACACGTAATCGTTTGGAAGGGTATCGGAATGCCCTTGCCCAGGCCGGATTCCCGTCCGAAAAGTGGGTATACCTGGGCAAAGGGGATGATGCCGCGCAAGCACTCCTGCGACATTCAAATTCCAGGGCTGGTTCCAAATTGTCCGCCGGCTCTTCGTTACCTGTCACCGCGATATTCTTCGTGAACGACGAGCATGCCTCCCAGGCCTTGCCTGTCTTACAGAAAGAGGGTATCCGTATCCCCCAGGATGTTTCCATCATAGCTTTCGACGATACGGATTTGATGGTTCACTGGGATCCGCCCATCTCATCCGTGTCCGTACCACGGCTCGAGATCGGGGAACTGGCTGTAAAGGCCCTGGTGGAACAGATTACCCGACCTTCCATAGAGTCCATACGGATCGTCCTCCGCACTCAGCTACATATCCGGGATACTTCTATAGGGCCGCCGGGGAACTAAAGGAAAGGCAAAACTGCTCCTGATGGCTAGTAAGTGGTGCCAAAATTGTGGCGGTCTCATATGCGGTTCTAAGATGAGCCTTCGCTCTTTGCAGGCTATAGTTCGGGCGGGCCGTCCCCTGGGCGAAGCCGGGGGTTAGAATACGGTTTGAAGGATGATACAGGGGCGTTCTTTTCCTTTCCAATCTCTTTCTTTCCTCCTCCTGTTTTATTATGTTTAACCCATTAATCAGATCGGGACAAAAAAGGAGGAGGATAGAATGAAACGGGCAGCACTTATAGCAGTATTGGTTTTCAGTACCCTCTCGGTTAGCCGAGGATTTGGCCAGGAAGAGTACCTTTCTACGATCGGGGGGCTGGGGGCTTCTAATCTCTACATGTCATTCCTCACTATCGGCATCCTGGGAGATTCCTTAGAGTATGGGGTGTACGAAGCAGATACAGCAAAGGATATCCTCGGGGAAGTGATTTCCCTGAATAAGGCCAGCCGGGTTAACCTCGATACTCTGGTCAAGGGAGGGCATGTGGCGGGGGAAGACCGAGCAACCGTCCTGGAGATGATCCAGGCCCACAGCATGCTGGAAAAACAAGCGGGAGAGTTGGTAAAGTATCTAGATAACAAGAAAATTCCGAACGATTTCCAGTTCTACCGAAAGAAATCCTGGGAGCTGATTTCCAAGATTATGGGGATTCCTCAGAACTGAATCATTGACAGCAGAGGTATTCCTACATAGGATAGAGCCCATGGTACACCGAATGACGCCCGCATCCAACAAACGCCTGATACTTTTATATAGCACTCTAGTGATTCTCCCCATGGGGGGAGTTTTGAGCTTTCGGTTTCTATCGACCTTCTGGGCCTTTATGGTATTGGCTATCTGCCTCCTCCTGGCCCGGGGGCTTTACCGATTGGCCCGGCCCTTCATTCAAAGTACCATTGAAAGCCAGGAGGATCGGATCATCATCTCGGTTCCGGATCATCCCATGTTAGAGATCTTGTTCGACACAGTTGACCTGGCCGGAGAGTTTCATATCAAAGGTATCCCCGCACTCTTTCTCTATGGGAAAGATCAGGACAGGCTCTACACCCTTCCGAAAGAGTACACAGGCTTCGATGAGTTGAAGGATCTCTTTGCCCGACGTATGCGATTCGAGGCCTTGCCTGCTCAGAGCACCGAGGAACTGAAACAACTCCTCCGGGAGCGGTTTAGATAAGCGAATCCTTAAGATAAGTGCTTCCCCATTTACATCAGGCCGCTCTGTCGGGACTTGCAAACCGAGTATAAAAGCGCAGCTTCTTGATCGCTTTCGGAAGCATCGTATCTAAAAGATCTCTATCTCCAGCCCAGGAAGGTTCGATCGTTTGCACCCTGCGCGCATAGAGAGTCATATCGGGGGGAAGGAAGGGAAAGCATTCTAACAGCTTATCCCTTTTCCACATGCGGAGATGGGTAGCAGCATCCGACGCTTTTTGTCCTTCCGTTTTTATCTCCATAAACCTGCAAGGGGAAAACCGTAGTTGACCCCATTTGTCCCTATCCCCTGCAAAGCCAAAGGCCCGACAAACCAGAGGCCGTGTTTTGTATACTGTACAGTGGAATTCTCCTTCGGCCTGGTACAGGGGACAAGCGGAATTCCCTGTAGGACGCTGTCCTCCAGGTGTACCCTCATTATCGACCTGATTCATATACAATTCCCGGTCGTCCTCCCCTCTATCGTTTTCTCTAAATCTTTCGAGAACTGTGCTGTCCCTCCCCTCTATGATCAACCGGGCAGCTATGTAAAGAGCCTCAATCTCCCATACATCGGGAACGAAACGTTCACAGCACCTTCCGCAACCGGACGGGCATCGAAAAGGGGATACCTCGATCCATTTGTTCTGATCCTCATCCAATTCGGCATATACGTCTTCCAGTCTCTGAAGGTTGGAAAGGATCCAATCACTTTGGAGGATTTCATTGAGAGTATCTATCATGTCGAATATCAATACTTCACAAGTGGTGCCAAAATTGTGGCACCACTTACATTTCTTTCCGCAACACCGAAATCCCTGGAATGGATGAAGAAAGGGGCATCGTGTCGATGCTGCGGGCGCCTATCTTTGCCAATTCATACCTTACCCGGGCTAATGGGAATTGCGGATTTTCCGTATCTACCTGGATACTGTACACGGTAAAATCTTTCCCTACAGTTCTGGTCGGTTCATCCGCATAGAGAGAGTTCACCCGGAGGAATTCTTCCACCTTCGCCGTCAGCGGATTGGGTACGTTGAATACCACCAGCACTTTTCCCTCCGCGTTGAGGGTTCCATAAAGGTTCAACAGGAACATATCGAGAAGAGTGGATTTTTCCCTATGGGCTCGGACGGCAGGATTGATCCAGATACCAGATTCCGACTCGAGAATCGTAGCAATGATCTTCAACCCATAGTTCCGGATGGCACTCCCGGATTGGGTAATTTCCAAACCCAGATCGGCCCCTCCATTCTTTACCTTTGACTCCGTCTTTCCCCAGGTTTCGTAGATCAAAATACCTTTTTCGATCCGTGGGGGAGTCTTGTACTTTTGTACTGCCCAGGAATCGGCAAGATCCTGCCTCCCCAGGGCAATCAGCTGCTTTCGAATCCAATCAAGGGCCAGATAAGGCATTTCCGCCACTACAGTAATCAGTGATTTGGAACGCAGGAGGCGCGATAGGATCTCCGCTGTAGAGCTTGCCTCGTCTTCAGCTTTCACGATACCGACAATCCGAACCACCCCCCGTTTCAAGGAAAGCACCTTTTCCAGGGTAACCTTTACGCCATACTCGATTTCCAGTTCCAGGAGGCGTTCTTTGATCCAGTCATCTCCCCCTATGGCAACGTCGATTTCACCGATTCCGAGCTGGGAACCGAACTCCTGCGGACGGCCATCCCATCCGTAAAGGAACGTAATTCCGGGAAACGAAGTAGGCCCCCCCGCATCATACC
>CALKLC010000201.1 GCA_937991975.1 uncultured Spirochaetales bacterium
ATCTATCTTGAAGGCCTCCAGGTACCCCATCCCATAACCATCCTGCTTGAACGCCTTGGTGGAGCTTTTTTCCGCAAACTGGGTAACTGTGTTCGCCACACTCCCCACAGTGCCAAGATTCAGATTGAATGTTTGCCGCACCGGTCCCTCTCCTGCAGGAGGAGTGGTTCCTACGACATCGAATCCCACCTGTACCTGTAATCCTTCTTCAGTCAATCGATCCCCCGCTGCATCTTCCACTGCCAGCAAGGTGCCCAGATTGCTGAACTCTACGATAAAGGTATTGGTGTTGTTGTTTCCCGGAGCCCCAACCTCCACCAACGTGTTGGTATTTCCTGCTTCTGGATCCACAGTGACCGTGGCATTCCACCGGTTCGGTTCTCCTGCCCTTTTGGTAAAATCTACCCTAAGGGTATGTACGTTTCCGAAGGAATCATAGATATCGAAACTCATAGTCCATGTCCCTTCCCTGATCGCCTCGGGGCCTGCCCCCGCAGGTATTTCCGGAGTCCTCTTGTCCAGGTTACAGGCAAGGAACACTTCCTGTGTAGCCCTTGCCGGATCTTTGCTTCCCACAGGAATCCGCAAATCCCCGATAGCAGCAGAAGTATTGATAAAGGTTCGTCCCCCTTCTTCCTGGGCCTGCCATCCCTGCACCCTCATTCCATTAGCTGGATTTACCAGATGACCATTTTCATCCAAACCAAAAGCTCCGGCCCGTGTATAGAGACGTTTATTCCCCGTTCGAAGGATGAAGAATCCATCTCCCTGTATGGCAAGATCCGTCATTACTCCGGTGGTTTGTAACGACCCCTGCGTGTGGATTGTATCGATCGCTGCGATGTTCATTCCCAGCCCAACCTGTTTCGGATTGACCCCCCCCAACTCATCCGTGGGTCGGGCAGCCCCCGCCATACTTTGAGAGATGAGATCTTGAAAATTTACCCTTCCTTTCTTGAAGCCAACGGTGTTCACATTGGCGATATTATTTCCCAGAACATCCATCCGAACCTGGTGGTTTTGAAGACCTGAAACACCCGCATACAAGGATCGCATCATACCGGCTTAACCTCCCTCACTCCATTACGCGTTTCACCGCGCCATAATCATAGTATCGATTGTTTACCAATAGCTGCGGTGATTCCCCCCCCAGAACCTCTCGCACCGTCCCACGAATGAATGTTTCCCCATCGGCAATTTCCACAGTTTTGCCCAGCAATCCGATGGCCTGGTTCGCTGCCATCAGCCTTACCACCGAAGCAAATTCTTTGTTCAAATTTGTAATTTGCTCCAGAGCAGTGAATTGTGCCATCTGAGCGATGAACTCCCTATCTTCCATCGGCTGGGTGGGGTCCTGATGAGAAAGCTGCGTAACGAGGAGTTTCAGAAAATCGTCCTTGTCCAGCGTTCGCTTAACCCCTCGCGTCTCTTGAAGATTTCGGTTAAACCCATCCACCCGTCTGGTAAGATCCATCAGATCGGAACCAGAAAGCATAGATACATCCATACGGCTCCCTACCTTCCTTATGCGTAGTAATCGACCAAGCGATGTACTTCCATCCAACCTCTATCAACCGAGGGAATCTGTTCGGCTATCATCATGGCTTTCACCTGATGGAATTGGGCAGGTTCTTGTTCTGTCTCCCTATGATGAGAATCCCTGCCCACAGAAACCTCCAGTTGTGACATCTCGAATCCCTGTTCCCGAAACGCTTGAGCCAATTCTCCTCTGTTCTGTTCGAACAGTTCCTTCACAGTAAAATTTTCGACAGTAATATGACCTTCTATTAGCCGATCCTGCACATGCAAACGAATCCGTACTTCTCCCAATTGCTCGGGTTTCAGGATAAGCCGGATTTCACCATCCTCCCTATCTTTCAAGAATAACTGGGCTTGCTGGACAATCTGTGTATTTGCCTTCTCATGCAACTGTTGCAATACAGTTTCCCTTTCTATTCCGCTGGTACCAGTCTTAGTACTCCCCTGCTCCAGCATTTTTTGATAGTCTGCGGATAGATCCACCCGGAGTTCAAGAACTGGAAGCTTGGTTTCTCCTTTCTTTTCTCCTTCCAGGTAAGATTTCCCTTCTCCCTGGATAGTCTGAAGGTTCTTCACTCTTTCAAAGTTCTCGGTCTTTTCTTTCCCCTGGATTCCTTCCCTATCCAGAGATTTCTTCGACCCGTGTTCATTCCCCCTGAGACTGCTACGTTGGGAAATCGGGTGATTCCCCACTTCCCTGGCCATGGGGATCGTTATTCTTCCAGGGGCACCATCTCTCCCTGAACGTTCTACCATGGAACCGACATCGTCCTGTTTTCGGCCTGTCTTTTCTTTTCTGACCCCCTTAACAGTAATTTCACCAGAAGCACGTCCAGTTATACGGTCGTTGCTTTTCAAAAAGGAAGAGGATTTAATCTGAGTTAGTTCTATCTGACCTTTTTCTCCATGGAAGGATCGAGCCTTTACGGGGCCCTGCGTACCATCCCCTTGTATGGAGTGAAGTTTTTCTTTTGTGAACGTCTGGGATGTTTTCGAGGTCAATTGAGAGGAGATTCGCTTATCTGCGTGGGGATATGCATGAGTATCCTTTATATAAGATGCGGGTAAAGTTGATGAGGGGAAGGATCTCAACAGTTGTGCAAAGTTACTGAGGTACTCCGATAGAGAATGGCTTTTTCTCTTTGCTTTCGGAACACTCTGTGTCTTTTCTCCTCCGATGGCCTTTGCTTCGGCCCCTTCCCCCCGTGGCACCAGGATCATTCAATCCTCCTTAACGTCATCTTCCGTTGAATCGTAGCAGCACGGTCTGCAGGCATAAGGGACAACCAGAAGGCTACCACCGATTCTTCCCCTGCGTTTCGAGCCAGTTCTTCCACCATTCGTAGATGTTCGATCATATCTTGATCATCCATTTTCAATAGAATCGCCACAGCCTGGGCAGGAGGCATACCAGTAAGGTACTTTGCATTCTGCTCCAGATTCGCTCTTTTATTTTCGTACGATTTTACCCGTTGATTGAAGGATTTTTCTTGATCCTGCAGAGCCTTCCGCTGCTCCTCCAATTCAGCCATTTTTTGATTCATTTCCCTTTCCCTCTCTTTCAGGGTCTCTTCGAACCGTCGGAGCTCTTCGGCTTGCAGATCCAGCGCCTCCTTCAATTTCCCCAACCTCTCTACTTCCAGGAGGTACGTTGTATCGGTCGCCGTCAATTTAGCGGGAGGCTGGATCCCCACCAATCGTAATAGGGGAGCCGCTGCATTCTTTGCGTCCAGAATTCCGAGGTAATCGAACCAAAGGGCACCACCTATAGTAAGGACCGATATAAGAAGTACCAGGACAATAATTCGTGGTGCTGCTCCTACCTTGCCATAGAGAGCCATTGACTATTCCCTCCCCTCTTCCACCTTTGCTTGAAGAAGGAATCGATCAGAGACTTCGTCTATTCTTTTAAACTCTTCCTTCCACTGCGCATCGTAATATTCTTCCGCTTTCCTTGCTTTTAATTTCTCCAGAATCTTTCGGTCTCTGGAGGCGGAGAGGTACTGTTCCTGCTTTTTTTCCCGTTCCATTTCTGTGTGGGTAAGTCTTTCCTGTGTCGATCGAAGATCTTTTTCAAGCCACGCCCTGTACGCATTTCGGGCCTGCAAATCGGATAGATCCATGAGGATCCCCCCAATCGAACAGGGAGTATGTTCCTGAATTTCCCTTTTCAAATCCTGCAGGTGTCCTCGAAGAGCAACACAGGCCCCCACTACTCGTGCAAGTTCTAATTCCGAGGTTTTCTCCCGATATGTCCGGATACGGAGAAACGGTTCAAGGCGAAAACTAAACCTCCTCATTCTCGGCCTCCGAACTTTCTTCTGTCCTTTCCAGTGAAGCGGCAATCTCTAGAAGTCTCGTGCGGGTTTCCTCAAGAGTAGCCTTTTCATCGATCCGCTGCATTAAGAAGTTTCGTATCACAGGCATGAGGGTAATGGCATTGTCGATCTCCGGATTCGTGCCTCGAATATAGGCCCCCACATTGATTAGATCCTCTGCTTCGGCATAGACGGCTAATAACCGGCGAAGGAGGGAAGAGGCCCTCGCCACTTCCGGCGGTACGACTTTTAGAGCCAACCGGGAAACCGATGCCAGCACATCCACGGCGGGATACTGAGACACTTGAGCCAATTTTCTACTGAGGTAGAGATGCCCATCCAGAGTCCCCCGTACGGTATCTGCAATCGGCTCGTCCATGTCGTCCCCTTCCACAAGGATCGTATAGAACCCTGTAATGGTACCCCTATCGGAGGTTCCACACCGTTCCAGAAGCTTGGGGATATTGGCAAATACTGAGGGAGTAAAACCCCTAGTAGCAGGGGGTTCCCCCAAGGCAAGACCGATCTCCCGCTGTGCCCGAGCGTACCGGGTAATGGAGTCGAAAAGGAGCATCACATCTTTCCCTTGATCCCGGAAGTACTCCGCAATGGCTGTAGCCGTATAGGCTCCCCGAAGCCTGGCGAGGGGAGGAGTATCCGAAGTAGAAACTATGATAACCGAACGGCTTAGGCCTTCACTTCCAAGATCCTGTTCTATGAACTCCCGTACCTCCCTGCCTCTTTCGCCTATAAGAGCAATCACATTCACATCCGCTCGGGTGTTTCGGGCTATCATCCCTAAGAGGGTCGATTTTCCCACTCCGCTACCTGAAAAAATACCCAACCGTTGCCCCTTTCCCACTGCCACGAAGCCATCGATCGCCCGAACTCCTGTTTCGATCTGTTGCACAATCGGTTGACGGGACAACACATGAGGGGGAGTACGGTGAATAGGATAGAATCTATCGGCAAGGATTTCTCCTTTCCCATCGATCGGTTTTCCAAGGGAGTTCAATACCCGGCCGAGGAGTTTCTCCGATACAGGAACGCGGAGAGGTTCCCCTTCTGCGATTACCCTCGAGCCCACCTCGATACCCTCTAAATCTTCGTAACACATCAGTTGCACCCGGTTTCCTCTCAGTCCTACCACCTCTGCCGGTCGGTACCCCACCTCAGGGTTCACATGGATCCTGCATAATTCTCCAATCACTGCCATGGGGCCCTGGGATTCGACGAGGTAACCGCGCACCTGTTCTACCCTGCCAGAACAGAGGATGGGATCCAGATTTTCCAGAACCGCCTGGTATTTTTCGAACATCCTGTACTCCCTATCCACCTGTGCCCTGTTGTTTTTCGGGAATGGGGGCAATCTCCAGGATTCGGTCCTCGATTTCCTTTAACTGCGTGGCAACGCGGGCATCGATTTCCCCAAAATCCGTTTCGATGACACAACCACCTGGATCTACAGACGAATCCTCCAATACAGTGATGCTCTTCACTTGTTCGATCATGTCTACGATTTCCTTGGCATGCTCGGTAACGAGATTCAAGTCCCTCAGATTCACCCGGATGGTGACATCACTTTTGCTTTTAAGCTTCCGCAATGCCTGCAGTACATTGTTCATCACGATGTTCTTCTGATTTTCGGAAATTACTTTGACAACTTTGCGCGCGATTTGGAGAATCAAATGGACGATTTGAGCTTCCGATTGGGTGATGATCTCGTTTCGTTTCTCTATGGCCTTTGTAAGAACCACATGGAGACGCTCGATCACGCGTTCCGCCTCTGCTTTTCCCTCCTTCCAACCCTCTTCCCTTCCTTCCTCCATGGCTCGCCTGCGGATTTCTCCTTCTTCTGCCGCAGCCTTGAGTCTCGCTTCCTGCAGAATCTCCCCGGCTTTTCGTTGAGCTTCTTCTACGATCCGTTGAGCTTCCTCTTCCCCCTGTCTACGGATGAGGGCGGCTTCTTCGTTCTTTTTTTGTAATATTTCGAAGGCTCTTTGTTCCGCTTCTTTTACGATCTTCTCCGCTTCTGCCCTGGCAGAAGCGATCATCGCTTCCTTTTCCTTCTCCCAACTTGCCTTAAAAAGTTCCGCTTCCCTTCGCAGGTCATCAGCCGTTGGACCCGTATACTCTTCAGCCGGGACTTCTTCCAGTTCTTCCACCTGGGATGAAAATAGTTCCGGTGGCTTGATCAGCACCCGATCTTTGCTCTGGATGATTTCATGGGGACGAAATACATTCTTGGCCAAGGTCAATACCTCCCGCTATACCACCAATTCGTCTTCCCCACCGCGGGCAACCACAATTTCGCCCTGTTCCTCCAACTTGCGAATGATGGCAACTATTTTCTGTTGGGCCTCTTCAACATCCTTCATCCGGATGGGGCCCATGTATTCCATATCTTCTTTCAATAGCGTAGCCGCACGCTTGGACATATTTCTGAAGATCTTGTCCTGAACTTCTGAGTCCACCGCTTTCAGTGCTTTGGCCAGTTCTGCAGTATCTACCTCTCGAAGGACCTTCTGGATGGCCCTGTCGTCCAGCATCACAATGTCTTCGAACACGAACATCCGCTTTTTGATCTCTTCTGCAAGCTCAGGGTCTTCTTCTTCCAGAGATTCGATGATGGATTTCTCTGTAGACCGATCCACGAGGTTCAGAATATCTACGATACTCTCCACCCCACCAGCCGAGGTGTAATCCTCCGAGGAAAGGGTAGAAAGTTTCTTTTCCAGCACCCGCTCCACCTCCCGAAGCACTTCCGGTGATGTACGGTCCATTGTGGCGATCCGTTTTGCCACATCCGATTGGATTTCATGGGGAAGACTGGATAGTATGATGGAAGCTTTCTGCGGTTCCAGATAGGCGAGAATCAGGGCGATCGTCTGTGGATGTTCCTGCTGGATGAAGTTCAATAGATGGGTAGGATCCGTTCTACGGATGAAATCGAAGGGCCTGACCTGAAGGCTCGAGGTAAGACGATTGATGATATCCACTGCCTTCTGAGAACCCAATGCCTTTTCCAGCAACTCTCGGGCGTAGTCGATCCCTCCGGTAGTGATAAAGTCCTGGGCCATCATCAGCTCCTGGAACTCTGCCAGGACCTTATCCCGATCTTCTGCATCGATCGTTTCCAATCGGGCGATCTCGAAGGTCAGCGTCTCGATTTCGTCTTCCCGAAGGTGCTTGAAAATTTCAGCCGATACTTCCGATCCAACAGTGACCAGAAAAATCGCCGCCTTCTGTCTCCCGCTAAGTTCTTTTTTATGGGTGGCTGCCCCTTTTTTTGCCGCCTGGGCTGCAGGAGCAGAAACGCTCCCTCCCGTTGCAGGTTTCTTAGCCATAGCTTACTCCTCCATCAACCAGGTACGAATAAGCTGGGCCACATCCTCCGGGTGTTCCCGGGCCATATTGATGGCATTTTCCTGAAGCTCCAACCGGGCCCGCTCTTCTACTGACATTTCCACCTCGGCTCCCTCTTCTTCCGCTGCACGCAGGGCCGCCTCCCGCATTGCCTGGTGCTGCCTGGCCAGCTCTTCTTCCCGTAAACGCCTTCTACGTTCCAGCTCTCGAGAAATCAGCCTGAACACGATGAAGGAAACCAGAAGGATGGCAATGGAAAGCATGATGTAGAGGATAGTGCGCTGCAGTTGGAGTTTCGCCCGGTAGTCCCTGTCTTCCTTCTGATGCTGGACCGTACGATCGAACATCACATTTTGGACAGTAACAGAATCGCCCCGTTCACGGTTGTAGCCAATCGCATGTTCTACCAGGGCCTTTGCCTTTGCAATATCCACTTCGGTCAAGGGAACATACTCCCGTTCGATGCTCCCATCCTTTCGCAGAATGACTTCTCCCTTATCATTGTACTTCCATTTCCAGACTCCGTCGATGGCTACAGCACAGGTCACCCTTCGGATTTCCCAGGGAGCCT
>CALKLC010000202.1 GCA_937991975.1 uncultured Spirochaetales bacterium
GATAGAAGAATTACAAAAACTCCAATCCGAGGTTCCCCCCTTCCCCACAGAAGAGGCGATTCGATTGATCGAGAAGGAGTATGGCGTTCCCATCGAAAAGCGATTCGTTGAGTTTTCTCCCACACCGATTGCAGCTGCCTCCATTGCCCAGGTGCATACGGCTGTACTTCCTACGGGAGAAGCGGTGGTGGTGAAGATCCAGCGACCGGGTCTAGAGGAAGTGATTCGAACAGACCTGGAAATCATGCGTACTTTTGCGAACCTGATCCAGGGACTCTTCCTCAAGACAGATGTCATCAATCCCCTGGCTATCATCGATGAGTTCGGCCGATCATTGGAGAGGGAAATCGACTTCTGGGTGGAAGCGGCCCACATGGAGCGGTTTGCCAACCTGTTCTCCGAAAATCCTCACGTCTATGTTCCTCGCCTCTTCAAAGAGTACACTACCCGCCGGATTCTTGTGATGGAACGGATAGAGGGAATCCGGATTACCGATGCTCCTGCCTTGCTTGCTTCCGGAAATCATCCCAAAAGGATCGCCCGATTCGGAGCAGAAATCGTACTGGAAATGGTGTTTCGGTATGGATTCTTCCATGCCGACCCCCATCCCGGAAACATGTTCGTAATAGATAACGACCGTATCTGTTTCATCGACTTTGGAATGATGGGGGTAATTTTGCCCAGGCACAGGGACATCCTGAACGAGATCATGGTAGCCATGATCGATCGAGACGAGCGCAGGATGGCCCGTGGCCTTTTAGAATTGGCCAGTCGCAAAACCATCCCAAATCTGGCACAACTGGAATACGATCTGTATGAACTGTTGGAGATATATGGGAACCGTCCCCTGAAAGACATCCGATTAGGAGAGCTTATCCAGAAACTCCTCCGTTTGATCCTTTTCTACCACATCCCATTACCTCAGGGCTTCTTTCTTCTTTCCAAGGCTCTGGTGACAATCGAAGGAGTCGGACTCCAGCTGGATCCAGAGTTCAATTTGTTGCTCCAATTGGATCCCATCGTAAGAAAAATGTTCCGGATGGAGTTCTCGCCGGAAGCGATGGTTCAGGAATTGAGGCGACAGTCTTTGCAGATAGTCTCTCTTTTGAAGAACTGGCCTTTCGACTTGAAGGAGATTCTGGAAAAGGTGAAAGAGGGCCACCTGGTCCTCGAACTGGATCCCAAGAACCTTATCCCCATTCTACGGGAATGGGATATAATCTCCAACAGACTGAGCTTCTCCATCGTTCTTGCCGCGCTTCTGGTGGGATCTTCGATCGTTATTAACGCTAGAGTACCGCCCCTCTGGGGGGATCTATCTGTGATAGGAATTATTGGGTTCCTTGTGGCCGGTATGATCGGGTTCTGGCTGATCCTTTCGATCCTGAGAAAAAAGAAAATGTAATGGAAACCAGCCAGAAGTGGGAATCGAACCCACGACCCACGCTTTACGAGAGCGTTGCTCTGCCCCTGAGCTATTCTGGCCTGTTATTTTTGTAGACGCTTTTCCGGGATATTACCAAACCAGGCGGTTGGATGTCAATTCAAGCGTATACTCGTGGGGGCAAACAATGAATTTACCACCTCAAATCCTCGGCGCTTCTTCTGGCCGTACGGGTTTTCCATCCTTGTACACCAGAAAATAGAGATCGGGTGTCTGGTTGTACGGATTGATCCCCAATGTGCCGATTCGTTGACCTTTCTCTACCAGATCCCCTGGTTCGACGGTGGTAGACTCGTTACCGGCGTAGACATAGATGTACCCTTGATCGGATTGAATGATCACTACTTTCCCGAACCCTCGATAGGGGCCTACCCAGGCCACTTTTCCAGAGGACACGGAATATACAGGATCCCCTGCTTTTCCCTGGAAGGAGATTCCTTCCAGCTTCCCCGTGAGCTCCTTTCTGGTTCCTGGATGGGGCCAGTACATATTCTTTGTAGGTGGCACATTCTCTTTCAAACTGACCGTGCTCCCCTTTCTTTCGGCAGGAGAGATGGGAGCCGAGATTGCCTCTTTTTTCTGGTTGGAATCTACCGGTCCCTGTTTCACAATTTTTTCATTCGATTGAGGAGGAGAAGATTTTTCTTTCGTACTAGCAGGAAGTTGTGCAGCTTCCGTACTCTTTTCCCCATCGGTCTTCACTCCTTCCATGGCTTTTGGTATGTAGAGGGTATCTCCCGGTTTTATGATTGCTTCCGGCTGAAGGTTATTGAGAGAAAGGAGAAGTTCCACTTTGATCCCCAGTTTTCTGGCAATCCCGTACAGGGTATCTCCCTTTTGTACCACATAGAGGTTGGGGATAACGAGATTCGTTCCCACCCGTACCCTGGAAGGATCGTTGATCCCATTCGCTTTAAGGATCACCTCCACAGGCACCTTGAACTGCCGAGAGATACTGTATAACGTCTCCCCCCCTTTGATCTGGTAGTGGAAGACTTCCTGCGCCTGAACAGAGAGGGAAAACAGGAAAAGGAACATAAGCAAGAAGAGCCCCACCAAACCGATGTATCCCGCTTCAGTATTCTTCATAGGTATTAATACCATCGGTGTCCGGGAGAGGATCTTTTAGGTGAAAGGAATAAGTTTACGGAATTTTATGTGCATCACTAAATGAGTCGGTCGGTACTTTATGCTTCGTTAAACTATTGGAATGTGGCTGTTTGGCCGCTTTATTGAACTCATGCACTTTTTTGTAGCGTGAAAAGTTCATCTGTCGGGCTGGGGGGACTTGAACCCCCGGCCTCTTGGTCCCGAACCAAGCGCGCTAGCCACTGCGCTACAGCCCGAAAAAAAATACCCCCGCAGAGCGGGGGTGCGACGGGAGCGACGGGACTTGAACCCGCGATCTCCGGCTTGACAGGCCAGCGCGATAACCAGCTTCGCTACGCCCCCTTGGGTGGGTTGCACTATACAGAATTTAGCAAATCCTGTCAATACCGGCTTCATAACGCATGGATATTGATTCTTTCCCTTGTTTTTGATTAACTAGATACACCGGGAGGAAAGCTATGAGTGATATTCTCTGGTCAGAAAAACAGAAAGCGACCTGGCGGAATAAAGTGGGGCTGGCGGAAATGCTGAAAGGCGGTGTCATCATGGATGTGGTGAATGCCGAACAAGCCAAGATTGCGGAAGAGGCGGGGGCTGTTGCCGTAATGGCCCTGGAGAGGGTCCCTGCCGATATTCGGGCCCAGGGAGGAGTCGCACGGATGTCGGATCCCAAGCTGATCCGGGAAATCCAGGATGCGGTAAGTATCCCTGTAATGGCCAAATGCCGGATCGGCCATTTCGTAGAGGCCCAGATCCTGGAAGCGCTGGGAGTAGACTTCATCGATGAGAGTGAGGTGTTGACTCCAGCGGATGACCGCTATCACGTGTACAAGCACGACTTCAAGGTACCCTTCGTATGTGGATGCCGGAACCTTGGGGAAGCTCTCAGACGTATCGCAGAAGGAGCGGCGATGATCCGGACCAAGGGAGAAGCGGGAACAGGGGACATCGTGGAGGCGGTTCGACACATGCGCACTGTGATGGACGAGATACGGAGAATCCAGCATCTCCCCATCGAAGAACTGATGACCGCAGCCAAAGAGATGGGAGCTCCTTTCGAGTTGGTTCTGGAAGTAGCTCGAAAAGGCAAACTCCCCGTGCCGAATTTTTCCGCGGGCGGGATTGCCACTCCTGCTGATGCGGCACTCATGATGCAGTTAGGAGCAGAGGCGGTGTTTGTCGGTTCGGGAATCTTTAAATCGAAAAATCCAGCCAGAAGGGCTCGGGCGATTGTTGAAGCCGTAACCTATTACAATGATCCCGTGAAACTGGCAGAAATTTCCACCGATCTCGGCGAACCCATGCTGGGTATCAGTGCCAGGGCTTTGCCAGAAACCGAACAACTGGCAGTTCGAGGATGGTGATCGCAAAGGCCTGAGCTTTCGTACGTATCAGGATTTGCGTACTCATCGCAGGAGTAACAGAAAGAGGATAGGAATGGCAAAAGTTGGTGTGCTGGCTCTTCAGGGGGATTTTGAAAAACATATCCAGATGCTGGATCGACTTGGTGTTCCTGCCGTGGAAGTTCGGGAAAAGTCCCAATTGGATGAGATCGATGGGTTGATCATCCCTGGCGGGGAAAGTACCACGATTGGGAAACTCCTCGTACGGTACGGGATGCTGGAACCCTTACAAACATTTGCACGGGGTGGAAAACCTATATACGGCACCTGTGCTGGGGCCATCCTTTTGGCAAAGGAGATCGAGGGCAGCCACCAGGATCGGATAGGGGTATTGGACATAACGGTTAGAAGGAACGCGTACGGAAGGCAGATCGAAAGTTTCGAAGCGGATATTTTCATCCCCCGGATCGGGGAGCTTCCTGTCCGTGGAGTATTCATCCGGGCGCCCGTTATAAAACATGTAGCGGATGGGGTAGAGGTGTTATCCCGGTTTGGGGATGATCCTGTACTGGTAAAACAGGGAAATCTCCTCGCTTCCACCTTTCATCCTGAATTGACCAACGATACACGGATCCATGCTTTTTTCCTTAGCCTGTTTCCAGTGTAGGTGGGGTGGAATGTGACATGATGGATGTAGGCCATATCCTATGCAGGTAATCGTAGCAAAATACTCTGGTTTCTGTCCGGGGGTAATGCAGGCGGAGGATACTATCCTCTCTATTAAAGATAAAACGAAAGATAAGATCTATGTGTATGGTTACTTGATCCATAATCAAACCTATATCGATTACCTCTCCTCTTTAGGAATTGCAACCATAGAGGAACTCGAGGCTGTCGAACCAGGTAGTCGTCTGGTTATTAGAACTCATGGAATCGATCGAACCCTGGAAGAGAAGCTGAAGGAACGGTATCACCTACTGGATCTGACCTGCCACAAGGTAAAAAAAATACAGAAGATCATTCACTCCTTTGCCCAAAAAGGATACTTCATCGTAATAACCGGGAAACGGGAACATCCTGAAGTGAAAGGGTTGGTAAGTTACGCAGAACGATGTACCGTGATCGAGAAAGAGGCACATGTTTCTCAGCTGATTCAGCAACTCGAGAAGGAAGGGAAGGAATCGAAGCTTTCGATCCTGATCATTTCCCAGACCACAGGGGACCGATCCCTCTTCGAATCCACCATACAAGCTTTCCAAAAGGCGAGTTCGGTACACGGGTGGACCGTTGAAGTCCACGATTCCATCTGTTCCATTACGGCTCTCAGGGAGAGAGAGGCATTGAAAAACCTTGAAAAAGTGGACGTCACCTTCGTGGTAGGGGACAGGATCTCTTCCAATGCCACAAAACTCTACAATACGTTGCGTTCCCACTCAAGCCAGGTGTATTTTATCAGTACACTGGAAGACCTGAAAGGGTTGAATCTGGACTTTTCCCAATGGAATACGGTTCAGGTAGTTTCTTCGTCCTCCACACCTGCTTTTGTGGAAAAATCGATCGTATCCTACCTGGAAGCCCTCTAACCCATTTCCAATCGCCCTATTTCCCTCGAATCCGGTTGTATTCCACCAGCTGGAAGAGTTTTTCCCTCCATTCTGGACTCACTTCCAGTTGACGGATCGTGGTTCTTGCTTGTTCCTCCAGTTGATCCATCAAACGGTCTACTTGATCCTTTACCTTTGTTTCCGTCAGACAAGATCGAAGGAAAAGAAGATCTTCCTTGCTCAGGTGGGCAGAGCCGAACATTTCCTGTACCCGTTTTCGGTCCTCTTTTTTTACGGTCTGGAACAGATAATACCGATAGAGGGTTTTCTTGTTGGAAATGATATCCGAACCAATGGGCTTTCCCACCTCCTCTGCGTCGCCAAAGAGACCCAGCTCGTCATCCTTCAACTGGAATAAGACTCCCATCTGTTCCCCAAGGGTAGATAGGGCGGCTAAAACGGGTTGGGGAGCTTCGGCAAGGATTCCTCCCGCCATGAGGGGCAGGGAAAAGGTATAACGACCGGTTTTATAGCGGTAAAGGGTAAGGATCTGTTCCTCCGTAGGAGAATCGTTGCTTCCGCCAAAGTATACGTCCTCCATCTGGGCAAACCCTACGTACACAAGCTCTCGGGTAAAGAGTTTTACCAGGGATTGCAGGACAGGGAGGGTTACCTCAATGGAACCCAGCAATTCGAAGGCTAGAAAGAGGGCCACATCCCCCACACAGATCCCCAAACTATCGGCAAGGTGTTCCAGGTGCTCGCCCTTAGTTTCCCTTAGGTTCGATTTAAGAAGTTCCCTGTACTGGGCATGAAGGGAAGGCTTTCCCCTTCGGTAAAGGTCCTGATCCATGATATCATCATGGATGAGAAAAGCAGCCTGAAATAGTTCCATCGCAGCACCGACCTGGAGGGCCTGCTGGACGTTTCGCCCTCCAAGCATTTCGTTTCCAAAGGAAACGAGGGCTCCCCGGATCATCTTTCCCCGGGACAGGTACTCTTGCAGGCGCTGTAGACTATCCGGTCCCCAGGAATTGATCCTCCCTGCATCCTGTTTTACCTCCTTGAGGAAGGATTCAAAGAGATCATTGATCTGGGATTTCTTTTTTGATAGATAGGTAAGCATAATACTATATTACTTGATTCGAATGTTTTTTCCAAGTCGATCTATTTTGATATTTTTCTATCAGGATATTCCAGTCATAAAGGAAATTGGTCTTTTTTATGATTATTATATAGATATAAATTTATATAAATAAGCAAAATACATTAAAATCATTATGAATTTTAACTAGAATATTTAGAAAATGGTTGACATTGTAATAAATATTGCTTATATAGTGGGTATATACGGGAGGAAGGCATGATAAAAAAGCAACGCACTGGCGCCGAAGTTATAATCGAAACGATCGAACAGCATGACGTGTCCTACATTTTTGGGCTTCCTGGTGGAAGTGCCATACCGATTTTCGATGCGTTGGTGGATTCTTCGATCAAATTGATCCTTACACGGCATGAACAGGGGGCTGCTCACATGGCAGACGGGTATGCCCGTGTTTCTGGAAAGCCTGGAGTGGTTCTGGTGACGTCCGGGCCAGGGGCTACCAATACCATCACGGGTATCTTTACTGCCCAGATGGATTCAGTTCCCCTGGTAGTAATCTGCGGACAGCAGGTAACTGCCAATCTAGGTCTGGATGCGTTTCAGGAGGCGGATATATTCGGTATCTCTTCACCCATTGTAAAGCACAGCTATCTTATCAAAAACCCCCACGATATTCCCAGAATCGTACGGGAGGCTTTCTATCTATCCAACAGTGGTCGACCGGGGCCGGTTGTAATCGATGTTCCCAAGAACGTGTCCAGTGCCCTTATCGAGCCTTCCTTTACAGAAGAGTTTCACCTCCCGGGTTACAAGGTCCCAAAGGGCGGAGACCCTTCCGCTATAGAAGAAGCGGCGCGGCTTCTGGAAAAGGCAGAACGGCCAGTGATCATTGCAGGACACGGGGTAGTGATCTCCGGAGCAGAACGGGCATTGTTGCACCTTGTAGAGAAGATGCGGATCCCTGTTACCAACACCCTGCTGGGCAAGGGGGCCATCCCGGAGACCCATGAACTCAGTCTGGGAATGCCCGGGATGCATGGAACAGCCTATGCGAACATGGCATTGAATGAATGTGATCTCGTAATGGCCGTTGGTTCCCGGTGGGACGATCGGATTGTGGGGGACATCAAAAAATTCTGTGTCAATGCCAAAAAGATCCACATCGAAATCGATCAGGCAGAAATCAACAAGGTAGTAAAAGCGGATGTGGCGATCGTAGGAGATGCGAAACTTGTTCTGGAAGAGATGATCGGGTACCTCACTCCAGGAAAAACAGAACCCTGGTTACGGCAGATTGCGAAATGGAAGAAGCTGTATCCTTTGAAATATAAAAAGGAAGGGAAACTGAAGGCTGAACATGTGATCGAAGAACTCTACAACCTTACGCAGGGAAAGGCGATCGTTGTGACGGATGTGGGACAGCACCAGATGTGGGCTGCTCAGTACTACCTGGTTTCAAATCCAAGATACTGGGTAACATCGGGCGGGGCAGGTACCATGGGGTTCGGTCTTCCCGCTGCCATCGGCGCCCAGTTTGCGGAGCCAGAAAAGACCGTGGTAGCCATTGTGGGGGATGGTGGTTTTCAAATGACTCTGTACGAACTTGCCACGGCAGTGATCCACAAGTTACCCATTAAAATCCTCGTTATCAACAATAAGTACCTGGGAATGGTTCGCCAATGGCAGCATTTGTTCTACGATAACCGGTTATCAGGGGTAGACCTCGAGGGGAATCCCAACTTTGTGAAACTGGCGGAAAGTTACGGGTGCAAAGGTTTTCGGATTAAACGAAACGCCGATGTGCGAAAGGTTCTTGCCGCTGCCCTGGAGTACAACGATGGGCCCTGTGTGATCGATGCTGAGGTCGAGAAAGAAACAAACGTATTCCCCATGATTCCCGCGGGAGCTGGGTTGTGTGATATGATCCTCGAAGCCCCCAAAGCTGCCAAACTTGCGAAACCGGTAGGAGGTACATAAGATGGAAGCTGTTACCACAACGAATAATGTGAAGAAACACACGATCAGTCTGCTCGTCAGCAATAAACCCGGCGTCCTTATCCGGATCGCGCTGGTATTTGCCCGGCGGGGGTACAATATCGACAGCCTTGTGGTATCTGAATCGCCGGACCCTGCCTTTTCCACCATGAACATTTCGGCCACAGGAGATGCCAAGACCCTCGAACAAATCCTGAAGCAGCTCAACAAACTTGTGGATGTAATCCATGCACGGGACCGAACGGATGAGGATATTATCCAGCGGGAACTCGCCCTCATCAAAGTGCGGTGTGCGCCCGAGGTGCGAACGGATGTCCTCCAGATCGCGAGGGCCTTCGACTGCAAGATCCTGGACCTGTCGGAAAAAACCGTAATTCTCCAGGTGGCAGGCAAGACAGAAAAGATCGACGCGGTAAACAAAATCTTCGAACCCTACGGTATCATCGAAACCATGCGGACGGGAAAGGTCCTCATGGCACGAGGGGAGGAGTACACCCCTTAGGCTGCCCTAAAGAAACCAGCACCACCGACCCATAGCGCTCGTATTACGGTCAAGGGCCCGCAAGCTGAATCTTTTAGTACCCTCTGAAGCCCCGGGCAGATTACCTGGTGCGGATGGAGCCATTATATAATGTGAAGCCAACGAGTTTGCAATCGAGGGGGCCGTTCTTTAAGGCATATTTCTTGAACGGTCGCAAGCCGATCTGTTTCAAGGCATCGGGATTGGCGCTGAGGATCCACGCCTCTACCCCAGGATAACGCTGCTTCAAGGTGTCCCCTATACTTTTATAAAGAGCGAGGATCGAAGGATCCTCCAACCGTTTCCCATAGGGAGGGTTGACAATCACCAAACCTCCCCGGGAAGGGGGGAAGGGGGGTAATAGGGATTCAAAGGTTCCTAGAAACACTCGCACCTTGCTTCCTAACCCGGCTCGCTCAAGGTTTCGTCTGGCAATCTCGATAGCCGCAGGATCCTTGTCGCTCCCGAAAATAGCACATTCTTTTTCGCCCGCATGATCTCCCTGGCCCCTATGATCTTTAGGCGACACATTCTTTTCCTCCACGAGATTCTTATAGGGTTCTGCCAGTTCCTTACGAACTTTCTCGTACAGAGCCTTGTGAAAGACCTTCCAGTTCTGGAAGGCGAAGCGGGTTCGCAGGATTCCGGGTGCAATCCTGTACGCCATGAGCCCGGCCTCGACCAGGAACGTACCCGATCCGCACATGGGATCGTAGAGGGGAACCTCAGGATGCCATCCAATCACTTTCAGAATGCCGGCGGCCAGTACTTCACTCAAGGGTGCCTCTGTTCTTTCCGTCCGGTACCCCCTTCGGTGGAGGGATTCCCCCGAGGTGTCCAGGGAGAAAGTAGCAGTATGCCCCTCCAGATGCAGATGGATCGGTAGATCCGGGGAACGAGTGTCTACCGAAGGCCGTTTTCCGTAAATCTCGGAAAAGCGGTCTACTACGGCATCCTTCAGTACAAGGGTTAAATACCGCAGACTTGCGCAGCTCGAGCCAGTACTAGATACAGAAACGGCGATCGTTTGGTGGGGAAAGATATACTTTTCCCAGGGAAGGGCCTTCGCTTCCCGATATAGCTCCTGTACTGTTTGGATGGGAACCTGCCGGATTTCCCAAAGAACCCGGAGTCCCGTTCGTAGGGACAGGTTCAACCGGTAGATGGATTCCTCGGTACCGAGGCACGAGATCACCTGCCGTCCTTTCTGTTGCACCTCGAACCCCAGCTCGTTGAGTTCTTCTTCTAGAATTGGTTCCAGACCGGGCAGTGTGGTGATGTGGTACATCATTCTGTTCCACCTCGTTTGAAGAAAGTGGTCGCATTGTGCATCTATGTAAAGATACACTAAATTTCCTTCGGAGACTTGACATAGAACATGTTTAATATGAGACTATTACTAATAATAATAGGACTTTTAAGCATGGTACAAAAGTATGAGCCACATTATGCAGCGCCCGCTATAGGCGCTAAACGTATCCTTCTGGTAGAAGACGAACCACTCATTGCCCTTGCTGAATCCAAGATGCTGCAGAAAGCGGGATACGAATGCGTCATTGCCTATTCAGGGGAACAGGCAGTGGAGCGGATACGTGGAGGGGATCTCTTTGATCTTGTACTGATGGATATCAATCTCGGACCAGGGATGGACGGTACCGAAGCTGCCGAGAAGATCCTTACCATGAAAGAACAACCTATTGTGTTTTTATCCTGTCATACGGATCCTGAAACGGTGAACAAGACCCAGGCGATCTCCAGCTATGGGTACATTGTAAAAACTTCGGGCGAGATTGTGGTCCTGGCTTCCATACGTATGGCTCTGAAGCTGTATGAAGCCCGTAAAGAACTGCTTTTTGCCGTAGAAGCCTTTCGGGCCCTCGCAGAAATGAGTTGTGAAGTGGGGGATACGGGGTTGAAGAACTTGGTGCAAAGACTGGCCGTTCTCTGCAACACGCGGTACGCTTTTATATCCCTTGTCGATACGGGAAATCCCCACGTAGCACATACAATGGCTGTATGGGCAGGATCGGGTTTCGCAGAAAACTTCAGCTACGACCTGCGGGGAACGCCGTGTGCCGATGTATTGGCTCAGGAAGAATGTTTTGTGGAGGACAATGCGGATGTGAAGTACCCTGCAGATCCCCTTTTGAAAACGATGGGGATCAAGAGCTACTGGGGGATGTGGCTTAGAGATGCGGTGGGGAAACCTGTGGGGGTATTGGGCGTGATGGATACCCAGCCATTGAGACCCCATTTGTGGAGCCGGGAAGTTATGGAAATTATTTCCAGACGAGTGTCCATAGAACTAACCTCTCTGATCGCAGGGAGAGGGATTGAAAACGAACTCCACCCAGGCCAAGGTGCTAAGTCGGGGGATAGAGAGGGATAGAAAAGGGGGTATCTTGTGCCCTGCCGTATTCTAGTGGTGGAAGACGATCCCATTACCCGTACCTTTATCGAAACCGTTCTCAGGTCCCGTGGGTTCGAGACGGTGTGTGCTGCTGGTGGTGAAGAAAGTATGCGAATTCTACAGACCGAACAGGTGGATCTGGTTCTTATGGACCTCCAGATGGAAGGGACAAACGGCCTGGAAGCCGCCTCCCTCATCCGGGCAGGGTACACGGGTGCTTCCTGTTCCTCTATTCCTATCATTGCCATTACGGGTTCAGAGGTTTCCGAGGTACAAGCCTTGTGCGAAGAGGCGGGAATGAACGGCTGTATAGAAAAACCTTTCATGATAGAGGATCTAGTACAAGTCATAGAGGAATGGTGCGGCCGGAATAAAAACTATTCTCAAAAGTATACAGCTGTAAACGCACCGGCTGAGGGGCCGGATCCCCAGCGCCTCCTCCAAAAGTTCGGTTCTGATCGGGAGTGGATACACCAGCTTCTGGAAACCTTCCGTCTGGATGCGAAGCAGAAACTATCTGCCATGAGAACTGCTCTGGAAGGGAAGGATTGGAAAACGCTGGAACGGATTGTACACAGTCTGAAAGGCGCAGCGGGGGTACTGGACCTCAACACCTTACAGGAAGAAGCAGGGACGCTGGAAACCATGCTTAAAAGAGGGGCCCATTCCAGCATCAAAAAATACGTTGAAAATGTAGAAAAAGCGTTTGAAAGAATAGATTTCTCCACTATACTTAAAAGAGTTGATGCAGTTTATAAAGAGGGGAGGAATTAGGATGATGAAGGTTTTGGTGGTGGAGGACGATCCCACCCAGAAACTTTTTCTACAGAAATTTTTCGAGAAGTATGGGTCCTGCGACGGTGCAGAGACAGGGTTGGAAGCAGAGGCCCTTTTCCGAGCTTCCCTGGAAAAACGGCAGCCCTACCAGCTGGTGTGCCTCGATATCCTTCTTCCGGATAAATCAGGACAGGAGTTACTGAAACTTTTCAGAGGGTTGGAACAGGCGTCTGGGGTTTCCCTGCAGAACCGTTGCCGGATTCTCATGGTGACAGCCCTGAAGGATCTGAAGGATATTACCGAAGCTTTTGCTTCGGACTGTGACGGGTACTTAGTCAAACCTGTGGAACCGGAGACAATAAAACAAAAATTAGTGGCTTTAGGCCTCATATCGCCCTGAATGCGGAACAAGCTGGCTGGTCTACCAGGGCTCTGGAAGTCAAAAGAGGAATAGGGGGGGTACAGTATGACCGTTGAAAAAAAGAGTGCCCTGCGTACACAGGTTCATGCATTAAACTCCCTCCTTGCCGGGTACGAACCGGGCGACTTACTGAAGGGTGTGGATATCCGGGATACCCTTTCTTCTTTAAAAAAGGAGATGGAATCCCTGCCTCACATGGACAAACTCCTTCAGCTTACCCGTCACCTGATTCGCGTGGCAGAGGCCCTTGCAGATCCGGAAAAAGAACCCCATGCCATGAACCTGCTGCGATCCACAGGAAAAGATTATGAAGCATTTTTAGCCGGTTCCCTTTCTGCCAAAGAGTTTAGCGAGCGGATACGGGCACGCAGTTCCCTGTTTCAACAGGTTTTGCGAGGCCAGAAAGAACCCACAGTAAGCCGTAGAGATCAGCCAGAGGTAGACACGGAATCGGGGAGATTAGAACCGGCCGAAACAGAGTCCCGGCGAACTGAAAAAGGAAAGCCCAGCAAGAATGCGGACGGGCAGGGGAGCCCCGCTGAAGTTCGTACCGGATACGGGGAGGGGTACTTCGACGGTATTGTGGAAGATGAAAAGCTCCTTTCCCAGTTCTACCTGGAAGCAAAAGAGCATCTGGAAGAGGCCCAGTCCGCGCTGGTGGAACTGGAGTATGACCCAACCAACAAGGAACTGATCAATAACCTGTTCCGGAACTTTCATACGATCAAAGGATCTTCCGCTTTCCTGGGCCTGCGGAATGTGGAGGAGCTCAGCCATGCGGTGGAGGATCTTCTGGCGCTGGTGCGGGAAGGGAAAATTTTTCTCACCAAAGAGCTGATCGATCTGGTATTCCACGGGATGGAAATATTGCGAAACCTGCTGGAAGGGATGCAGATCAACGAGTTCCGTCCCCAGGACATGAAGAAGTCTTTCCAGATTATTGAGATCTTCCCCTATATCGGTCTGATGCGCCGGGTGCTGGAACAGTATAAGTACCGGAAAATCGGAGAGATTCTGGCAGAAGAGGGAAAAATTACGTTGCAGGACCTCCAGCACCTGTTGAAAAGACAGCAGGAAACAGAGAAGAAGATCGGAGAACTGGCTGTAGAGGAAAAAATCGCTACTACCGAGGATGTGCTGGAGGCGTTAAAGAAGCAGAAAAGCCAGGTAGCCAAAGTCAAGCGACTGGGCTATGTAAAAGTATCCAATGAGAAACTCAACACCCTTATCGATATTGTGGGGGAATTGGTGATCAACCAGTCCATGCTGAAGCAGGAACTCCTCGAGCGGTCCGGCGTTGACAGAGGGGAACGTAATATCAGTCAGCTGGAAACCATTACCACCACCATCAAAAACCTTGTCCTATCCATGGGAATGACTCCCATTTCCGAGATCTTTACAAAGCTTCGGGTGGTAGCCCGGAATACAGCCGAAGAACTGGGAAAGTCAGTGTACCTGGAGATGCGGGGAGAGGATACGGAACTGGACCGGAACGTAATCGAAACGATTTACGATCCCCTGATACATATCATTCGAAACTCCATCGACCATGGAATAGAAGACGCGGAGGAGCGGCAAAGGAAAGGGAAAGACAAGGTGGGCCGGATTATCCTCGCTGCGGAACACAAGGGGAGCGGGATCGAAATCATTATCGAGGACGATGGCAAGGGGATCGACCCGGAACTTGTAAAGGCCAAAGCGGTAGAATTGGGTCTGGTGAAGAGGGAGGAGGCCGAAGAGCTCTCCTTGAAGGATACCTACGGATTTTTATTCCTCCCCGGATTCTCTACCTCTTCCGCTGTCACTACGGTTTCCGGGAGAGGCGTGGGGCTGGACGTGGTAAAGAAAAACCTCGATTCCATCCACGGCAGGGTAGAGGTGGTTTCCGAGAAGGATAGGTTTACCCGTTTTATCATCCGGCTACCCCTTACCCTCGCTATCATTGAAGGGTTTGTAACCCGGGTAGGAGAGAACAAGTACGTGTTCCCCTTCAGCGCCATCGAGGAGATCAAAGTAATAGACCCAGCTGAAATTTTAGCTTCGGAGAACGGGAACGGATCCGAGGCTCTTATCTATCACCGGGGGATGCATATCCCGGTTCTCAAAGCCCACAAGGTTTTTAAAGAGGAAGAAAAGGGTAGGGACGACCGGATCCTTTCCCTCCTGTTCTCCCTGGATCAATCCAGGTACTGCGTGGTGGTGGATGATCTGATCGGCAAACAGGAGATCGTGATTAAAAATTTGAGCGATACCCTGTTACAGGAATGTCCCTATTTTTCGGGCGGAACCATCTTCGGAGACGGTAGCATCGGATTCGTGGTGGACATGCAGGGATTCCTGGAAGCTTTAAAGTAACCTGAGGTACAGTAGGAGGGCGGCATGAAGCATATCCTTATTGCGGACGACTCGGATGTGATTCGCAGTATTGTGGAGCAAACCCTGCGGCTCCACAAGTACGAGAACATCCTGAAGGCCATTGATGGGCAGGATGCACTGGAGAAAGCGAAAGCGAACAAAGGGCATATTGCCCTCTACGTGCTGGATGTGAACATGCCCCGGATGGATGGCCTTACTCTGGTAAAAGAACTTCGTTCTTTTGATGCCACCACCCCCATCATTATGCTTACCACGGAAACAGACAAGTCTAAGATGCTTACCGCCCGAGACTATGGAGCTACCGGCTGGATTATCAAGCCCTTCCAGGCGGAAAAGTTCATCAAAATCGTAGAGATGTATGTAAAACCGTGAAAGAGAATCGAAAAAGGAGGAATCCGCCATGAGCGAAGAGGTCAAGAAATACTTAATCTTCACCATAGAAAAAGAGTCGTACGGGATTCCGATTTCCAAAGTGCAGGAAGTAATTCGTTACATGCCTATAACCCGTCTCCATGAGGCCAGCCGCTTCTTAAAAGGGGTGGTGAACCTCCGGGGAAAGATTATCCCTATTGTGGACATGCGGCTGAAGTTCGGTCTACCTGAAAAGCCCTACACCGACCGTACCGTGTTCATCATTGTGGAAATATTGGGATTGCGGGACGTGAACCATATCGGCCTTGCAGTAGACGGGGTAAAGGATGTGGTGGATATCCCGGACACAGCGGTAAACCGGACCCCGGAAATTGGGTTCCGTTTTAAAAGTAAATACCTCTACGGAATCGTCCAGCTGCAGGATACAATGGTTTTGATTCTGAACCTGGACAGCATCCTTACAACCGAAGAGGTGGTAGAACTGGGACAACAGGTTCAGCAGACGACCTAACCGAATAAAAAATGGCAAGGAGGATCCAATGGCTACCTTCAAAGAATGGGGCGTAGGGAAAAAACTTATAGGGGGTTTTCTCCTGGTGGCACTTATTACTGTAATCGTGGGCGGGGTGGGCTGGTATGCGAAGAATCTTCTATCCGGGTCGATTGTTCAGTTAAAAGACGAGAGCATCAATAGTATCGTGTACTTGCGTCTAAGCATTTACCAGTTCATGCGGATCAAAGTGGCTATCCGAAGCCTGCTGGGTCCGGATAATTTCGCGAAAGAGCTGGAATATCAGAAAAAAGTTATTGCGGATGCCAGGCAGGAATACCAGAAAGCGTTTGGGATTTACGAGGCAATCCCCCGTACACCCGAAGAGGATAAGCTCTACAGGGAAGTAGTAGCCGCTCGAACAAAAGCTCGGGAAGTGACAGACAAGATCCTGGCGGCTGGAGATCAGGTTGTTGCGAACCCTCAGAACGCTGAAGGCCTGCACAGAGAGTTGCGAAAGCTGATTCTGGGAGAGGATCGTCGTACTATCGATGCGGCCATCGACAAAATGAGCGAACTAAGTGCCTATGTGGTGAAGTACTACGGGCAGGAGCTGCCTGAGAAAAATATCCGCCTGGCCGATCAGCTGAATATCCTTCTGATCCTCACCACAGTACTGGGGGTGGTGCTGGCTGTCGGATCAGGGCTCCTTATTTCCCGTTCCATTACCCGTCCTCTGAACCAGACTACCGAAGATCTCACCGGTTCCTCCACCAATCTGGAGGGAGCGGCAAACCAGATCGCCTCTGCCAGTCAGGAATTATCCAGCGGCGCAAGCGAACTGGCCAGTTCGGTGGAAGAGATTACCTCCAGCATGGAGGAACTGCAGTCCATTATCGAGAGCAATACCAAGAGCGTGAACGAGGCCGAACTGTTGATGAAAGAAACGGCAGAGGGTGCTAAAGCTTCCAGTGGCCGTTCAGAAGAGCTTTTAGCCATGATGCAGGAGATCAACGAACGGAGCCGTCAGGTGGTTCGGATAAACAAAGTAATCGACGACATTGCCTTTCAGACCAGTATCCTGGCCCTGAACGCTGCAGTAGAAGCGGCCCGTGCTGGAGAAGCAGGGAGGGGGTTTGCAGTGGTGGCCGATCAGGTGAAGAGTCTGGCCCAGAAGAGTGCGGAAGCTTCGAATGAAACGAGCGAACTGATCGAAAGCGTGGTGGCAAACATTGAAAAAGGTACGGAACGGACCCGGGCCGTAGCGGAGGACTCCAAAAAGGTAAGCGAAGCGGCAGGAAAGGTCAGTGTACTGCTGGACGAAATTACCCGTGCTTTCAAGGAACAGAGCAAGGGGGCGAACCAGGTAACCAAGGCCATCAGTCAGGTAAACACCGTGGTTCAGCAGACAGCCTCCAGCAGTGAAGAAACCGCGGCAGCGGCCGAGCAGATGCAGGCCCAGGTGGAATCTCTTCGGGAAGTGGTACAGACCTTGAACGAGGTGGCACGGGGAAAAGGGAAAGAGATGGGGAAAGAGGCCGGTGCTGCAAGAAAAAGTACAGGGGCTGGCACGGGCCCCAAAGGAGGTCAAGCAGGGCAAAAAATCCTCACAAGGGGCGAAAGGGCAGGAACAGAGCGAGGGGAGCGGAAAGAAAACGCTGCTATACCCAAACGAGGGGTAGAATCCAGGGGAGGGAATAGAGCCGGTGCCGGTGAGGTAGAACTGATTACCCCGGAAGAGAAGATCCCCCTGGAAGATTTTAAAGACTTTTAGCGCAACCGGAGGAAAAATGCAGAAAAAGTACTTGAGGGTTCTCCAGTTTCTGGTAGTGGGGATCTACTTCACAGCACTTTTTGGAGCAGTGTGGGGGAGAAATCCCACTGCCTACATTCCCCTTATCCTACTTTTGATTCCTCTGGGACTGTATCATCTTTCCCTTTTTCGGGAGTATAAAACCAGAAACAACGCTTCCTCCCAGATCTTGTGGATCCTCCTATCCGATTGGAAGAGGTTGTTACAAACTATCAATGACCGCCTTCAGGATCTTTCACCCGAAGAAGCCCTGAGAGGCCAGTTGAAAGAATTGTCCCATCGAATGGAAGAGGTGAAAAAGGAAGCGGATAAAGAGGGAACTGCGGAAAAATTGGAAAAGATACGAAGTTTCACTACCGAACTCCTCCGTATCATGGAAAGGCTCCTGGAGTTTCTGACTCCACAGTTAAGCCAGTCCACGAAACTGGCACAGGAGTCCTCTACTATAAAAACAGAACTACAGGGTCTCTGTTCCATTCATTTACCTGTGGATGTAACGGACAAATGGAAGGATATTGCAACCGGCCGGTGGGACTCTGTTTCTGCCAACACGCTGGAAAGTCTCAGCCAGATTAAAGAAGTGGAAGACTCCAATGTCAGGTTTGTCCAGGAAGTAATTACTCAGTTCAATAAACAGCAGGTCTCCTACGAGAATTATACAGAGAGTTACCAGGAGAGTCTTCAGCAGTACTTTTCTAAAGTGGAAGGAATCCGGGGAGCGTATGAGCGGGATCTGAATGCCTCTACCCAGGAAGTTCAGAACGCCTTTGCCCAGTTCCAGCAAATTACCGATATCGTGGGCAGGATTAAGCTGATTTCCCTTAACATGAGTATCGAAGCAAGCAAGGTGAAAGGATCCGGCGCTTTCGGCCTGCTGGCGCGGGAGCTGCGAAGGCTTGCAGAGCATACGGAGGATACATTGAAACAAATATCCCAGCGAATCCAGACCACCCTGGAACAGGTAGAGGCAAACAAAGTAAAGCAGATTCAGGAGTTTGCCAGTATTTTTGGTATTGTGGATCATTTTAAAGAAATATCCTCTAAGTACGATAAAACAACGACCGAGCTCACAGAATATATTCAGCGAGCTATTCACAAAATTGAGGATAACCAGAAAGAAGCGCGGAACATGCTGATGCGGTTTTTTCAAAACCTGCAGAACTTGGCGATCTATAAAGAAGAGTTGCTCCATATGATCCAGTACCAGAAGGCCTTCCTTGAACAGGTAAACGGGATAGTCCAGCGAGTGGTGAGGGACTTACAGCTCTGCAGGGGGGCTGCATGCCCGGATCGGAGGGAGGCATTGGAACTACTAGCCTCTATCGTAACTACCGATGAGGAACGGCAGTTCGTAAACGAACTGTTTAAGGAGTATCTTGGGATCGACAGGGAAGAGTCACACGGACGACTAACAGAATCAAAGGAAGGGGTGGTACTCTTCTGAGGGAGGTGATACCATCGACCAAAGATCTCCGCCGGAATCAGAGCTTTCCGATTCGTTGTTTCGCAAGTTTACTGAGGTTCTCCAATCCCTTTCAGGAATCACCTTGCGGGACTATAAAAAGTACTTGATGGAGTATCGTCTGCAAAAACTCGTAGGGCCGGGCAAGCGATTCGAACGGTACGAGGACCTTTACAAAGCCCTTCAGTCCGGGAATGGGAAAGTTCGGGTCGAATTTGTGAATATCCTTACCACTAACTACACGTACTTCTACCGGGAGGAGGTGCACTTTCAGTTTCTTGCCTACTACATGCGAACCAAAGCACCAGTACAGCCTTACCTCCGGTTCTGGAGCGCCGCAAGCTCGACTGGCGAAGAGGCATACAGTATGGCGATTACGGTAGCAGAGGAAGGGGCACAGAAGAATTTTAGGGACGTAAAGATCCTGGCCACCGATATTTCTCTCCGGGTGCTGGAGTTTGCCCTGGAGGGTGTTTACCCCTACAACAGGATCGGGAAGCACGTGCCGGATAATCTTCTAAGAAAGTACTTTTATTTTGACCCAAATACCCATACTTTTACTGTACGGGAATCCTTAAAGACACTTGTGGCCTTCCGGTACCTGAACCTGATGGAACCTTACCCTTTTCAAAAACAGTTCGATGTTGTATTCCTCCGCAATGTGCTGATCTATTTTGACACACGGGAGAAGGAGCATATTCTGTACAAGGTTTATTCGGCCCTGAAGCCAGGGGGCTATATGGTTCTGGGATTGTCTGAAAGCCTCGTTGGGGTTCGCCATTCCTTCACCACCCTGAAACATTCGATTTATCGAAAGGATGAAAGCGTTTAAAAGGACGGTACCGGCACATGAAAGCTCTGGCTGAATACTTCCTGAAGCCTGGAGAAGTTCTTTTTTCCAAACAACCAGTGGTGATCAAAACTGTGTTAGGTTCCTGCGTGGCCGTATGCGTACACGATAGGGAGCGAAAATGGGGAGGAATGTGCCACTATCTTCTGCCCTACTCGCCGTCCGATGAACACAATAGCACCAAGTACGGGAACATCGCGATTTATACCCTCCTGCACAGGTTCCTGGTAAAAAACGGTTCGAAGCGGGAAGACCTGGTCGCTTCTATAATCGGAGGCGCGTTCGTAGTGTTCGATGAGAGGGAAATATTTTTTATTGGCGACCGGAACATCGACACGGCCATTACACTTCTCAGAAAAGAGAAGATTCGGATTCTACACATGCATACGGGGGGCGAACACGGACGCAGGGTTCTATACAATACCGCTTCCAACAAGCTCCATGTGGGGAGTCTGGAGAGAATTACAATGGAGGATTTGTACAACCCGGCTATTTGAAACCGCATGCTTCAAGAGCAGGGCGAATCTGATTCAGCTGGATGACCGAAGTCGGAGGTTGCATGTTACTTTTTCTTCCGGACGGGACGATTAAAAAGGGGCTATAAGGTGGAAAAAATCAAAGTGCTTGTAATCGATGATTCCGCCATTGTGCGGGACGTTCTTTCGGGCGCTATTTCCTCCCAGCCGGATATGGAACTGGTGGGAACTGCTCCGGATCCTTTTGTAGGCAGGGACAAGATTGTGCGGGATAAACCGGATGTGATCACCCTCGACATTGAAATGCCCCGGATGGACGGGCTTACTTTCCTTGAACGGCTGATGCATTACTACCCCCTTCCGGTAATCATTGTCAGTTCCATCACCACAAAAGACCCTTATGCTGCCGTGAAAGCCCTGGAACTCGGAGCCTTCGATGTGGTGAACAAGCCCGGGGGAAGCATAACGGTAGAAGATGTAAAAGAGGAGGTACTGCATAAAATCCGGCAGGCCTTTGAAGGACGGGAAAGGTTCCTGCGGAAGTGGAAAGAGTATGCAGCAAAAGCTGAAGCTGCAAGGAAAGAATCCCGCACAGGAGATGCTGGCTTTGGTTCTGGTCCAAAGGGAAGGTTAGATGCGGCTGTTTCAACGGATGGCCCCGTAGCCGCAGGAGCCCGATACGGTTCACAGGCCGCTACCCACACAAGAGCTGTGCCGGAGGATGGGGTGCACTCTCACCTCACTCAAATAGCCACCACAGAGAAATTGATTGCTATCGGCGCATCCACGGGAGGAACTGTAGCTCTGGAATCGATTTTCCGCAGGCTTCCCCGCAACCTTCCCCCAATCGTTGTGGTGCAGCACATGCCGGAAGGGTTCACCAGTCAGTTTGCTCAACGGCTGAATGAATTCTGTGAACTTCAGGTAAAAGAGGGAGAAGACGAGGAACTACTGGAAGCAGGAACTGTATACATAGCGCCAGGCGGCTTCCACATGGAGGTGGTTCGCCGGGGGGCAAGCCTCTTTATCCACCTGCACAAAGGGGAACGGATCCAGTTCCAGCGGCCCGCTGTGGATGTGCTGTTTCATTCAGTAGCCCGGCATGCAGGCAGGAACGCTATGGGAATCCTTTTAACGGGGATGGGGAAAGACGGGGCTCTGGGGCTTCTGGCCCTGCGAAAAGCAGGAGCCTTCACTGTGGCGCAGGATGAACCCACCTCTATTGTATGGGGGATGCCAAAAGCGGCGGTAGACCTACACGCACCTCTACGGGTTCTACCGCTGGAGGAAGTTCCAGACACCATCGTGAAATTTGCCCGTGGGATTCTAAAAAAGGAATGAATCGAGGGATGAATGATGAAACTCTCCCTCCAGCTTCGAATTACTCTTGTGGTTTCCTTCATCATCCTTATTGCCCTGGGGCTGGAAACCCTGTTGATCAAACGGAACTTTGAATCCTACATCGTTACCCAGACGGGAAATCGGGTGCTTTCCATTGCTACAATAGTATCCCAGGATCCGGAGATCATCGAGGCGTTCAAATTGCCGGATCCGTCCAGGCGGATCCAGCCCATTGCAGAGAAAGTCCGAATGTTGACAGGGACCTCCTACGTAGTGGTCTTCAACATGGAGACCATCCGGTACTCCCATCCGGTTCCTGAACGGATTGGTCAACATTTCGTGGGCGGAGACGAACAGGATTCTCTAAAGGGGAAACGGTACGTATCGCAGGCTCGGGGTACACTGGGAGTGTCCATCAGGGCTTTCGTTCCGATCTACAATGACCTGGGAACTCAGATCGGTGTAGTGTCGGTGGGGCAACTGTTGAGCGATGTGGAAACAGAGAACCGGAAAGTCACCTCCCTCCTTACAGTGGCTCTTAGTCTTAGTCTTATCGTCGGCGCAGTCGGCGCCTTACTCCTTTCCCGAAGCATCAAGAGAATCCTCTTCGGTCTGGAACCGGAGGAAATTGCCACCCTCCTGGAAGAGAGGAACGTAATACTTTCATCGATCAAAGAGGGGGTGCTGGCCGTTGACCGGGAAGCAAGGGTCATTCTGATCAACGAAAACGCAAAATCCCTCCTTGGGTTGCGTGAGATCCCCTCTATATGCAAGGTGCAGGATCTCGTTCCTGGCTCCAAACTGCCCAGAGTGATCGAATCGCAGAAACCCGGTTACGATGAGGAACAGATCGTGAACAATCGAGTGCTTCTGGTGAACCGTATCCCGATGGTCTCCAAGGGAGAGGTAATCGGTGCTGTTGCAACCTTCCGGGATATGAGCGAGATCCGGTCCATGGCAGAAGAATTAACTTCGGTAAAACAGTACGTGGAGGGGTTACGGGCGCAGCACCATGAATACCTCAATCGCCTCCATGTAATTGCGGGTCTTCTGCAGCTCCAGGAGTACCGAAAGGCGGTGGATTTTGTGCTGGACACGGTGAGTAAGGACCAGGGGGTTCTCGATTACCTCCGTACCCGTGTGGAGGAACCTGCCATATCCGGGCTATTGCTGGCAAAGATCACCAGTGCTCGAGAATATAATATCGAGATACAATTCCATTTACACTACGAGTGAGGGACACGGGCCCTGGAATCCCACCGGAAATCCAGGATCGTATTTTCTACCGGGGCTTTTCGACGAAAAAAGAGGGTAGAGGAATGGGATTGTACCTGGCAAAACAGCAGGTGGAGGGGTTGGGAGGAACGATAGAGCTACAATCCTCGGAAGAGGGTTCGGAGTTCACGGTTATTCTGCCCAGGGAAAGGATACAGCGATGATCCGGGTATTGATTGTGGAAGATGATTTTCGGGTGGCGGAAATCAACCGAAAAATGACGGAGAAGGTGCAGGGATACTCTGTGGTAGGGATCGTGAGTACGGGAGGAGGGGCTTTGCAATTCGTACAGGAAAAGCCGGTGGATTTGATTCTCCTGGATGTATTTCTTCCTGATATGGCGGGGATCGAGGTGCTGAAAGAGGTTCGCAAACTGGAACTACCGGTAGATTTCATTTTGGTTACTGCTGCCCATGACAGCAAAACGATCCAGGAGGCCCTGCGGTACGGGATCGTGGACTACCTCATAAAACCGATCGATATGGAACGATACCATCAGGCTCTCCGAATGTATCGAGATCAGCGGGTAACTTTCCAGAAAGAAACCGCTCTCGACCAAACAAAAATCGATTCGGTGCGGATGGGAGGGGGAGGCGGCAGCGACAGGGGAGCTAATTCCTCCTTTTTACCCAAAGGAATATCATCTCCCACCCTGAAGAAAGTCCTGGAGGCGGTGCAGATGTATCAGCCTGTACCCTTTACACTGGATCAGATGGCAGCCTTCATGTCCATTTCCAAGATAACTGCTCATCGGTACCTGGAGTTCCTTTTTCGAACAGGAGTCCTAGGCAAGGAGTACCGGTACAACAAAGTAGGCCGTCCTACCGCATTGTATTTCCCGAAGGTACGGCAGGACAACCGATAAACTCCCTTACCCCTTCAGTAATCGCGGAACAAAGAGGATTATTTGTGGCACGAAGGTGAGGATCAGCAGATCCACCAAAAGGGCATAGAGAAAGGGAAGGGTAGCCTTTACCACCCGTTCGATCGGTACTTTCGTGATGGCGCTTGCTACAAAGAGATCCAGACCAACAGGCGGGGTGATGCATCCGATGGCCAAGTTCACTACCATCAATACACCGAAGAACACGGGATCGATCCCGAAGGAATTTACTATGGGTAGAAAGATGGGGGTCAGGATCACCACTGCCGCGGAAGCGTTCACCATGGTG
>CALKLC010000203.1 GCA_937991975.1 uncultured Spirochaetales bacterium
TTCAGAGGGTTGGTATCCGAGTGGAAGGCTCCGTGGTACAAACAGACAACGGCACAGAGTTCACCTCCCCGTGGAATAGTCCCAAGGTGACGGTATTCACGAAGGTGGTGGAACGCTGCTTAGGAGCGGTCCATCACTTGATCCCACCGGGGGCGAAGACCTTCCAGAGCGATGTGGAAAGTTCCCACCGGTGGGTGGAGGAGGAATTGTACGCGGCCGAGACCTTTGCTTCGGAGCAGGAGTTCTTGCGGAAGGCTGCGTACTATCAGGCTTGGTTCAACTGCAAGAGACAGAATAGCTACAAGGGGGACACGCCCTTGAATCTGGTTCGACAGACTTAGCCGGTTCTACCGGCAGAAGCGTTGGTATTTCCTCCGGTAGTGCTTGACAACCTGCTGGTGCAGTACAAAGATGAGTTAGCTCAGTGGGCTGTGTAGGTCCAGGGGGTACCCTGTGTTTTAAAACTCCATACCTGTCAAGAATTACATATTCCCTGCAAGGCATTTTTACTGGTGCCAAAATTAGTTACTTTCCGAAAGTGAAAAATTATAGTACACTATCCTTACAACCTCACGGAAGGGAACAAGGAGGAAAGGCGGCATGTCACTCTCTATAGGCGCGCAAACGATTGTGTGGGGAGAAACCATTCGAGAGCAGTACCAATCGATTCTGCGGTTCCTGAAAAACGTTGGATACCAGGGAGTAGAAACGGGGATGCGGCATTTTGACCCCGCTCTTTCTCTTACATACAGGGAGCTATTCCGGGAGACAGGCCTTAAACCCCTGGCCGTGCATGTGGGAGGGAAGTTCTGGGATACTGCCCAGGCAGAGGAAGAAACACGAAAGATCCATGAGGCTGTACAGTTCGCTTCTGAAGTGGGGTTCTCTTTTCTCGTGACCTCCGGAAATCCGCAGGAAACTGTGGAGACTGTGAAAAAAGCCGCGGAAACGTACACTCAGATCGGGGAGGAATGCCAGAAGCAGGGGCTTCAATTCGCCTACCACAATCACAACTGGGAATTGGCTGGTGAGGGGCGTATCCTTCGGGAACTGGCAGAAGGAACTCCAAGGGGAGATGTTTCCTTTGTGCTGGACATTGCCTGGGCCTATCGGGCAAAGGCTTCCCTTGAAACATTATTCGAACTGTTGAAGGGGCGGATAGCCTACCTGCACGTAAAAGATGTCAAAGAGGATCAGTTCTGTGAACTGGGTACCGGCGAGATCCCGATTAAAAGGATAGTGGAACTGGCACGGCAGTATGGAGTTGAATGGATGGTGGTGGAACAGGATACTACCGCCTTGAGCCCGGAGGAAAGTATGAGAATCAACTTTCAGTGTCTCAGGGGGCTTTTATGAAAGTCCTTGTGGCCGGGGCCGGAGCCATGGCCCGGAAGCACATCGATGCCTACCGAAAGATAGAGGATGTGGAAGTAGCAGGAATCGTCAACCGACCAGGCAAACGAGCCAGTGCCCTCATAAAAGAGTATGAAGACTTAAGGCTGTGGGATTCCCTGGAAAAGGCGGTGGAGGATACTAAGGCAACGATCCTTTCTGTCTGCCTCCCTACAGCTCTACACCCGGAAACTTCGATCCAGGCCATGCAGCTAGGATTGCATGTAGTGACAGAGAAACCCATCGCCCTTACCCTCGAGGAGGGGCAGCGGATGATCGAGACAGCCCGTCAAACGGGAAGGAAGTTTACCGTGGTATTCAACCGGCGGTTCAACACGGTTTGGGAAGAATCGCAAAAGAGGCTCCCTTCCCTCGGATCTCCCCTTGTGTATGGGGTCCAGGAAATCCGGTCCGTAAGACCGAAGCTGGCAATGCATTCCCGATCCGGGAACGGAGGCCCTGTGGTGGATTGCGCGGTGCATGATTTTGATTTACTCCTGCACCTGTGGGGGAAGCCCCGATCCGTGTTTGCATCGGGTCAGATTTTTGGTTCCAACAAGCCTTCCCTCGCATCCATCAGAGATTTGGCCATCGATACCGCCCATATCAGTCTGGAGTTCGACCAGGGGCATAAGGCTTACATATTCTACGGATGGGGGTTCCCCGAAGGTGCTACCTACTGGCAGTACCGGGAATTCTTAGGCCCTGATGGCATTCTCCGGTTGATGGGGGAATTCGGCGAGGAGATCCAGCAGTTCCGTCATGAGGGAATTGTGGAAACGATTCGGGGATTGCATGAAAACGGGCACGAACGAGTTCTCCGGCTGTTCGTGGAAGCGGTGAAGGGGAGGGGAGAAGTACCGGTTACAGGGGAAGAAGCCCTGGAAGCCACCCGTATTTCCCTTGCGGCCCTCCGTTCCATCGAAACGGGGAAAACTGAAATCTTGTGAACCAAGGCAGGTGTAGGTGAGAGAGGAGTCTAAAACCCACTCCCCCTTCAAAAAAGGGTTTTCCCTTGTGTTGAAGGATCTTTCCCATACCCGGGAAGTTTTCCCTGTAATCGCACAGGCAGGGTTTTTGGGCGTGGAACCCACATTCAACGAAGATTCTTTCCCTTCTCCCCGGGGGTATTCTAAGGAAGCCCCCCGGTTAAGAGAGATTTGTGCGGATATGGGGCTCGAGGTGCTGGGATTGCGAGGGGGAAGGAAACCGTGGGACACCATCCCCTCACCAGACCCAGACGATAGGCGGGAAGCTCTGGAGCACACGAAGCGGGCTCTGGAATGCATGGGGATGCTAGGGGGAGATGTCCTTTTGGTGGTTCCCGGAAGAATCCATCCGGAGGTGTCGTACGAGGACCACTGGAAACGGGTGGTAGAGTACGGCCAGAGAGCGGGGGAACTCGCGGCATCGATGGGGGTGCAGATCGGGTTGGAGAACGTGGAAGCCAGGTTTCCCCTTTCAGTGAAAGAATGGAAAGAACTTCTGGGGGAGATCCACTCTTCCTCGGTACGGATGTATCTGGATGTAGGGAACGTAGCCTGGTTGGGATTGGGGTACCCAGAACAGTGGATCCGATCCCTCGGCGATCTGATCTGCCGGATCCATTTCAAGGACGCTCTTTGGGGAAGGGAACTGCGAAACCTCCTGGAGGGAGAGGTCCCCTGGGAAAGGGTGATGAAAGCCCTGCGGGAGATACGCTACGAAGGGTGGATCAGCGTGGAGCCTGAGTGGTATAAAACCGCCTGGCAAAGGATGGTGGAACGGTTGTCCAGGGACCTGGATGTGATTTTTCAGTTGTAGTTTTTCAATCGGGAGGAAAGGATGAAGGATAAACTTGCCCGGTTTGCCTTAGCTTTGATAGATCAGAAGAAGGCAAAACCCATCGTGCTTCCCTATGCCGATGCGCCTGGCTACTGGTTTGGGGGAGGGAACCTTACCGAGGATGAAGAGGGTACAATCTACCTGGTGGGAAGGTATCGGAATGCCGGCGACTCCCGAACAGGCCTCTCCCAGGGGGAACGGGGACTGGAACTCGCCATTTTCCGATCCACCGATGGAGGAGGGAGTTTTCAAAAGATCCTATCCTTCTCTAAACAGGATCTGGATTTACCCGGCAAGCGTGTGATTTCCATCGAGGGAGCTTCCCTCTGCTTGGGGGAAGGGAGGGTAGAACTGTACGTTTCCACGGAGAAAGACGGAATCGGATACCCTCGGGAATTCGAGGCGTATCAGAAACGGGGTACAGGGGTATGGTCTATTGACAGGATCACTGCACCTACCGTAGAAGGGTTAAAAGAGGGAAAGATTGAACCTTTTTTCAGTTCTTCTGATCCTATCCGGTTACATGTAAAGGACCCTACAGTGGTACGTTTATTATCCGGCAGGGAACTCCTCCTTTTCTGCACGCACCCCTTTACATGGTCATCCTCCAACTCGGCCTATATGGTCCGTGAGTCGGGTGCAACAGAGTTCAGCGCCCCTGCGTACGACTTTTTCCCCCGTGGATCTGTGTGGGATGTGGCGGTAACCCGGGTCACTGACATCTTGATCCTTCCTGGGGGGACAGGCGGACTGCAGGAATCCGTGGGGTTAGTATTCTACGATGGAGCAGAATGCTTAAGGCCTCATGAGCAGAATCCGCAAGGAGTGCAGCGCCCCCGAGGGTATAGCTGTGAAGAGATTGGAGGCCTCGGCTGGTTCCCCGATGAAAGGATCCAGCAGGTAGAACGGGTAAGCCTCTATGAACCGTTGTTCCTCTCCCCTTACGGAACAGGGACGAGCCGGTACGTGCATACCTTAAAGAGTAAACGGGGATTGTATGCCACCTGGCAGCAGTCCAGTCCCTCTGGTTCCCAGCCCCTGGTGATGCACCGCCTTGGGTGGGATGATGTACACAAGCTGCTTTCGTAATAAGCTGCTATCACAATAACAATAGAAGTCCATGGCAGAGTTCTTCATCGATGGATCTATCTTCTTTCTGGCGGGTTTTGTCCAGGGTCTTACCGGCTTTGCCTTTGCTTTACTGGCAGTGCCCCTTTTGTCCCTCTTTGGATCCATTCGATCCGCTGTCGGTTTGATGGCTACGGTGGGATTCATCATCATTCTTTATAGTTTTTACCTTCACCGCAGGGATGTGGATGTGAAAAAGATCCTTCCCCTTTCCCTTGTGGCTGTAGCCTGTATCCCTGTCGGGGCCCTCTTTTTGGTTCACGCACCGGAGCGCATCACTACCATTACCTTGGGACTGGTGGTGTTCGCCCTGGCCTTGAGCTCCATGAAAATGGGGGAAGAACGACTTACAGCCTTACAGCCCCGGTGGGTTGGATACTTGTTTTCTGCAATCTCGGGACTGTTAGGAGGAGCCTTCTCGGCTCCTGGTCCGATTGTAGTGGCCTACCTCAATGCCACAGAGCCTTCCCCCCTGAAGGCAAAGTCCAATACCCAGCTGTTTTTCACCTTTACCAGTATGGCCCTGTTCCTGACTCACCTTTTGGGAGGGATTATCGACCTATCGGTGATCGCAAAAGCCCTTCCGTTGATTCCTGTCTCCATGGTAGGTACCCATCTAGGGGTACGTCTTTCAAAACAGCTTCCCACACGAATGCTGCGTACCCTCATCGACAGCGCGCTGGCTCTTCTGGGTTTATACCTGGTAATCAGCCGGTTGTAACTTAATCCGGCTACCCATTGAAGAAGGCATCGAAGACAAGGTCGGTGGCGGCTTTAGCTGCAAGGGTGGGCTTGTAGTGAGAAGGGATCATCTGAAACGAACGGGAATATGAACTGCAGAACTCTTTTGACAGCAGGGTTGCCAGTTGCTCTGAGAAGAGCTGGGAGCGAGTGATGAGAAGTATCGCATCCGGTGAAAACACGTTGGTCAAACTCTGGATAGCTCTGCAAAGAACCTTGCTCTTTTCTTCTAGAATTTTTAGCACCTGAGGGTTCTTCTGCTGGATGAGAAATTCAATTTCTAGAAGGTTCTGGATTGAGATGGCCTTCTGTAATTCGAACACGAAAGAGTCTTCTGAAAGGTAGGTTTCCAGGCACCCTTTCTGTCCACAGTAGCAGAGGGGCCCTTTGGGATCTATGCCCAGATGACCGATTTCAAGCGCCGTTCGAAAATTGTTGGTAAAGACAATCCCGTTCTGTACAAAGGCCCCTCCTACTCCGGCACGGATGAGAATGGTAAGGAAAGAAGGAATCCCTTTTGCTTTCCCGTACCGGTACTCACTCAGGGCAATTACTGATGTGTTATTGTGGACATGGACAGGGATGTGGAAGGCATCCTCTAACCGTTCTCGAATGGGGAAATCGATCATACCAGGGATTCTGGGATAGGTAATGATGGCTCCCTTTTCTATGTCTACTTTACCTGGCAAACCGATCCCTATACCGAGGATCTTTTCTTTGGGGAGGGAATTTTTCTGGAGGGCTTCCTGAATCATTCCTTTGATGACCTGTAGAGAACCTTCTGCTTGTATATCCCTTGGGAACTCCTGGGTAGAGGAATAATGTACTTCTCCTTTGAAATCCACAACCACAAGGGTAGGCGTCCGTGTCCAATCGATCCCAATCACGTAGTACGCTTCAGGGTTAATCTGAAAGGCAACGGGTTTTCGGCCTTTTTTACCTGGAATCGAAGCGAGATTCGTTTGGTCCGCAGGAACCGGCAAAATGTACCCGTTCCGTTCCAGCACGCTGAAAATGCGAAATACAGTGGGAGGTTTCAGTCCTGTTCGACTGGCTACTTCTGATTGAGATATCTGCCCTTCCTGATGAATGAGCTGGAGCACAAGTTTTTCATTCCGTTCTCGTATATCGGTACTACGTAATGGTTCAGTATTCATACTCATCTGGCCTCGCAGTATACTCCACAGGAAGTGGAAAGATAAAGACTAGATAAAGTATGTATGAGGTATTGCAATTTTTCAACTATACTTATTTACAGAAACAAATATAAAGTATACACTGAAGGATGAAAAATTTGCACCCAGGAGGCTCAGCATGGGAATCGCGATAAAACCCGGAAAAAGGTTTTCCATCCGACAGGAAGGCCCCTTTACTTTGAAAGAAGTGCTGAATCAGAAAAATTCCAACCTGGAATATCTGAGTCTTGCCCACATCCAGGTTTCTTCAGGGCAATCACCCTGTTTGGCTTTCCCTGAGGAAGAAACCTTGCTTTTTCTATTGGAAGGAAGTGGATCTGTGGTAGTTGAAGATCAAACGTATCCCATGGAAAAGTACGATGTACTGTATATTCCTGTGGGAACACCCTTCCGAATGATTGCAGAGGGGTTCCTTTCCCTGTATGCCTACCGGGCTTTGGGAACGGAGAAATTCCCTGTGCACCACGCGGCGTGGAAGAAGATCAGTCAGGATCCAGGTAGAATCCGAAAACTGCACCAGAAAAATGTGTACCTTATGTTCGATGTGACTGAACCTGCCAACAAGCTGGTAGCGGGGTACACCATGTACGAGCCCTATACCCGGGCATGGCCGCCCCACAACCATACGGATCAGGAAGAAGTGTATTCTTTCATCGAAGGAAAAGGTGCAATGTCCGTGTATCCGGACGACGAGCATCAGACCTTTGTTACCTCTGTGGAAGCAGGAGACAGCATCACAATTCCGATCCTGAACTACCACCCGGTGTTCAGCCAGGAAGAGCCCCTCACTTTTATCTGGTGCATTGCAGGTGCCCGCTACTGGGTGGGTGATAAGAACAAGGATTTTATTACAGGAAAAGTAGATAAACTTACAACATAGTTCATACAGTCATATAGTTGGGAAAATTTTAAGTGGTGCCAAAATTGTGGCGGGGTTAGAAAAGCTACAATTTTATTTTCCTGTACTCCACCAAATGCCGGCTACAACAAGAACT
>CALKLC010000204.1 GCA_937991975.1 uncultured Spirochaetales bacterium
TATGGGAAAGGAAACAGCAGGATATAGGATCTTACGCAATCTGCTCAGGGGTGCTTCTGGCGATTCTAGGGATGTTGATCCACGAGACATGCTACCATGCGATAGCCCATTCAGTTTCTCAGTTTCCCAAGATTCGTCTGGCCATGGAGCTTTTGGAACGGGCGGATGAATACGACACCTCTCTGAGCGAGATCGCCCGCAGGCTCGGACTTAGCGAGTCAAGGTTCAGGCACATGTTCAAACAAGCCGTCGGAGTATCTCCCCACCGATACAGGTTGTCAAAGAAGTTTGAACGGGCAAAGAATTTACTTGCATCCGGCTTTTACAACGTAAGCGAAACAGCCCAGGAGTTAGGGTTCCCTAACGTATTCCATTTCTCCAAAGCTTTCAAAGCTTTTACCGGGGCGCCTCCCTCCTGGTACCTCCCTTTGCGCCAGGCGGAACGGTTATGGCAGGAAGAATGATGTTCCGCAGCATGCCGAGGCCTTCCTCAATCAGGTCGAATCCTCCATCCCGTACGCACCAGTCCAGGAATACCCCCCGGATGCAGCGGTTTACCAGTATAGTTAGGGTGTCTGCGGAAAGGTCTGAGCGCACCTGAGCTGACTGCTGACCCTCGTACAGTATGTCACGGATAATGGTATGCCACCTTCGATGAGTATTGGTGATCATCTTAAGGGCGGCATCTTCGGCAACCTGGTTGGCATACAGCACCTTCAATTTGCGGTATCCTACTTCCTCCTGGATGTAAATCATCTGTGCCCGGATAAAGGCCTCCAACTTTTCTTCCACCGATGTAAGCCCTTTCAAGTGGCTAGACGCAACAGCATCGTAGTAAGCGTCGATCTGCCAGAACTCCTCCACGATCACATCACTCTTGGTCCGAAAGTAAGTGTAGAAAGTCCCTTTCGCCACCCCTGCCCTGCGTGTAATCTCCTCTATGGTAACCTGGTAAAAACCCTTTTTATCGAAGAGCTCCAGTGCGCATTGGAGAATCCTCTGTTTGGTGGCATCCGCTTTTTTTCCCATTAGAGATCCATGATCTTGCCCGGGTTCATGATGTTGTTCGGATCCCATGCCCGTTTGATAGCTCGCATCAGTTCCAGTTCCACAGGGTTCACTATCTCTTGAAAATATTTCTTTCTTTTGATACCGATGCCGTGCTCGCCACTTATCTTCCCTTCCAGTCGAGCTACGGCAGCGTACAGGTCCCGGAGGCAGGAATCTTCCACTTTTTTCCATGTGAGCATATCCATGTCCGGATCCTTCACCAGAGTGGCGTGCAGGTTCCCGTCCCCCGCATGCCCATAGCAGGGAATCTGGATACTGTACTTTTTACTCAGGGCTTCCAGCTCCGGGATGAGATCCGGTATACGGCTCGTTGGGACCACGATGTCCTCCAAACTTTGAACAGGGCAGTAAACCTTGAAGGCTTCGGCAATGTTCCGACGCACGTTCCAGATCCGCTCCATGTTGTTCTTGTCCTGCGCCACATACACTTGAAGGGCTCCACGGGTTTCACACAGCTCGCCCACGGTAATCATGTCAGTTTCAACCTGCTCGGCGTTGGTGCCGTCTACTTCGATCAGGAGCAGGGCCCCTGCCTCTTCGTAAGGAAGAGTTTCGTTCAGGTAGCGGCAGCTGGTCTGGATGGACAGGCGATCCATGAACTCGATACTGGTGGGAACAATACCGCGGGTCAGGATCACAGGCACTGTATCGATCGCCTCCTTCGGAGTTTTGAAAAGAACCAGGAGGTCTGCCCGAGCAGTGGGCAGTCCGATCAGCTTTACGATCGCCTTTGTTACGATGCCCAGGGTTCCTTCCGAACCGATCACGAGGGACTTTAAATCGTACCCCGTTACATCCTTGGAGAGTTTCCCCCCCAGCCAGACCGCATCCCCTGTGGGAGTCACAAGTTCGATCCCCAGGATGTATCGGCCGGTGACTCCGTATTTGATCGCTTTACCGCCGCCTGCGTTTTCAGCGATATTCCCCCCGATGAAACAAGTTTCCAGACTCATCGGGTATCCGGCGTAGAACAACCCATGCTCTTCCACTGTCCGGGCCAGTTCGTTGGTTACCATCCCCGCTTCTACCACAGCCACCATATTGGCCGTGTCCAGTTCGAGCAGTTTGTTCATCCGTTCTAGGGACACCACGATTCCGCCCTGGTGGGGGATGGCCCCACCGGAAAGACCGGATCCCGCACCGCGTGGGACGAGAGGAACGCGGTAACGATTGGCGAGCTTCACGATCTTGCACACCTCTTCGGTCGTACGGGGAAACACTACCGCATCGGGCATGTGTCCATAGGACTTTGCATCCGTCTCATCGTGACAGTAGCTTTCCATCTTTTCCGGGTCTGTCCACACGTGGGTAGGTCCTACGATCGCCTTCAACTCCTCCAGAATGGAAGGGGTGATTTCGGTAGGTTTTGCCCGGGATGCGGAGGGCCCCCTGTTAATCGAGGGGCCATTAGCTGTGCTAACGGGGGCACCCGGGTCCGCCGTATTCGAGTGGGAATACTTTCCCGAATTGCTTCTATGTACAGCCATAAGCCGGATCCTCCTTCTGCTTTTCCAACCGGTACTTCCGGATGCGGTCTCGGATTCTGGGAACCACCTGGAACAGATCCCCTACGATTCCAAAATCGGCCACCTGGAAGATGGGGGCATTAGGATCCAAATTGACGGCTGCGATCTGTTCGCTCGATTTGATTCCTGCCAGGTGTTGGATGGACCCCGAAATACCGATCGCAATGTACAGTTTGGGCGCGATGGTTTTTCCGCTGAGGCCCACCTGGTGGGGATAGGAGATCCACCCCCTGTCTACCGCTTCCCGGCTCGCTCCCACCGCGGCTCTCAGCTCTTGTGCGAGCCCCCGGATGAGGGAGAAATTCTCCCCCTTCCGTAGTCCTTTACCGCCGGAGACTACAATATCGGATCCTTCTAAACCGTCCCCTTCCTCTCCCAGGGGGTCCCTTCCCAGGAATTGAACCCGGTTATCGAGCCACTCCTCCTGTACGATAATCGATTCAATTACGCCGGCACGGGAAGGATCAGGGCAAAGGGGTTGTTTGGAACGGGGACGGATCGTGGCCATCTGAGGCCGATGATTGGGGGTTTTGATGGTCGCCAGGATGTTCCCCCCGATAGCAGGCCGGGTCTGCAAAAGGTTCCCCGTTCCCGGTTCGATATCCAGGCCGGTACAATCCGCGGTGAGTCCTGTGTGGACCTTTATCGCTACATACGGCAGGAGTGTCCTGCCTGTTGTGGTGGCCCCGCCTAATAGCACAGCGGGATGGTGCTCCTGAATCAGGTGCTGGAGAACCCGGGCGTAGGATTCACAGATGAAATGGGTTAGGAGGGGATGCTGAATCGAGTAAACCCTGTCTGCCCCTCCGTGTATCAGGGATTCAAGGGCATCCTGCGAAATACCGTTCCCGATTACGAGGGAAGCGAGGGGAACATTGAGTTTGTCCGCAAGGCTTCTCCCCCAGGCGAGGAGTTCGTAGGAAATCGGTTTCAGTTTCCCCTCCCGCTGCTCCGCCAATGTCCATACCTCGTTCTCTCCTGGTTCCATAGGATCCTCCTGTTCTATCCCTTCTAGTCCTTTAAGCGATTTTCAAATAAGGCCTTTCTGGCTAAGAAAGCGTACGAACTCCTCCGCGGCCTGAGACAGGTCTTCTTCGGTTTTAATTGTTACTACCGCCCCTTTCCGGGAAATTAGGGGAGTTTCGATCTTCACTACCCGGGTTGGGGATCCTTGCAGTCCCAAATACTCATCCTGAAAAGGGTAGTCTGCTTTTCCCCTGACCGCGATCTCCAGGGAGCGTGCTTTCAGGATTCCCCGCAGGGTAGGTAGCCGGGGTACTGCGATTTCCTTCACCACTGTGAGCACGGAGGGTAGGGGCACAGACAGCCGTTCATAGCCATCCTCCGTAAGCCGGGCTACTTCGATTCGATTTCCGTCAAAGGAAAGGATCCGGGACACATAGGTCGCCACAGGGATATCGAGCCATGCGGCAATACCGGGCCCTACCTGTCCTGTATCTCCGTCTGTGGCACGTTCGCCTGCGATGATCAGATCAAAAGATAGGCTTTGCCTGATCACAGTGGAAAGGGTGTAGGAGGTGGCCCAGGTATCGGAGCCGGCAAAGGCTTTGTCAGAAAGCAGGATCCCCTCGTCACATCCCATGGCAAGATCTTCTTTGATCGATCGGGCTGCAGATTTTGGCCCCATGGAGAGGACAGTGATCCAGCCTCCATACTGTTCCTTCAGCCGAAGCGCGGTTTCCACTGCGTACAGATCCAACGGGTTCATCACCGCGTCCGCTTCACTGCGGATCATGGTACCTGTCACCGGGTCCAATTTGACCCTGGCTGTGTCCGGAACTTGTTTGATGGGTACGACGATATGCACGGATTCATCCTCCTCCTTCTAGCAGACGCGGGCATGCGCGAGTCTTTGCCACATTCTATGCCAGAAACTGACCGCGGTCAACTATCGTCATCCCCCCAATAAGCCGCAGGAGCAGAATCATGATTCATTTCTTGACGCCCAATAAGAATGTAGTTACACTCCATCCTTAGGAGGAAATACTTATGAAAAAACTCAGCTTTATACTTTTGGCTTTTTTAGTTATCATAATGGTGGGATTCTCTGCAGGGACTAAAGAACAGAAACCTGCTCCTACCGATCGGGTATACAATCTTCGTCTCGCTACAGTGGTTGCCCCTCCCCATCCCTGGATCGAAATGGCAGAATACTTTGCCCGGGAGCTTGGGGCAAAAACCGACGGGAAGGTGAAGGTAAGCATCCATCACAGCTCCACCCTGGGAAACGATGCGACAATCTTAGACGAAACGCGGGCAGGAACCATAGATTTTGTCATCGGGGGAACCCAGAATGCCGCGCAGTTTGTTCCCGAATATCAGGTGTTTGGCCTAAGCTACCTGTTCAACAGTCAGGAACATTTTGAAAAGGCCATCGCTTTCGGAGGGAAGATCTTTAACCACTATGCGAAACTCCATGAAGACAAAAAACTCAATTTAAAATTGCTGGCTTTGGCCGGTGGAGGCACCCGAAATGCCAGCAGTAACCTGAAACATTTTATCACCCCCGACGATCTAAAAGGAATCAAGATGCGTCTCCCCGGTTCGCCGATAGAGGCAAAACTTTGGTCTGCGTTAGGGGCCCTTCCTACTTCTCTGCCCTGGAACGAAATTTACTCCGCGGTACAAACTGGTGTGGTAAACGCCTTTGAAAGTACGATCAGCGGGTTTTATGGAAGCAAGCTATACGAGGTTGCCCCTTACATGAGCCGAACAGAACACCTGTATATGCTTACCCATTTCACCATGGGGCAAAGTACCTGGGATAAGCTTCCGGAAAACTATCGTAAAATGATACTGGAGGTTGCTCCAAAAGCTGGGGTGCTGGGAACGGAAAAAGGCAAGGAGTTCGATGAAAAGCTCTTGAAGGACATGCAGGATAAGTTTGGTTTGAAAGTTGCCGCTGTGCAAAAGCCGGCCTTTGTGGCTAAAGTAGCTCCGCTTCATGATGAGTTAGCGGCCAACGCGAAGGCCTCTGATGTTCTTGCCATGATCCGGGAAATCAAGTGAGAAAGCTGAACGATTATATTGAAAAGTCGTTCCTTATTCTGGGGATAGGACTACTGGGGATATTTATAGCGGCTGTTTTTCTCCAGGTGGTGGCGCGAAATTACCTCCGCCTGCCCCTCATGTGGACGGATGAAGTGGCAGTTATGAGCTTCGTCTGGTCTGTGTTCCTGGGATCTGCCGTGGCCGTGCGGAGGAAACGTCACTACACGGTAGAACTATTCCCTTCCAGAATGGTGCGCACAAATGCTTTTTTGAATGTGCTTGCAGACGGAGCCTGCTTCTTCCTCATGTACGTGATGGTGGTGTATGGCTGGACCTTTACCCGGATGGGTTTGTCCAGGTTTTCTACTGCTCTCGGAATTGCCAAAGCGTACTTTTTCTTTGCCATTCCTGTTTCAGGTGTAGCTATGGTCCTGTTTGGTATTGAAGTATTTGTGAAAGATCTGACACAGCTCATCCATCTATGTAAAGGAGACAAAAGATGAACCCCCTTGTTCTTCTGATGGGGAGCTTTTTTCTCCTGATCGTACTGAAAGTGCCGATTGCATTTGCTTTGGGGCTGGCTTCTCTTGTAACGATTTATCACCTGGATCTGTCCTTTTTCAGTGTGGTAAACCAGATGTACGCCAGTATCGATTCCTTTCCCCTGCTGGCTGTGCCTTTCTTTCTCCTTTTGGGGAATCTGATGAATGAAGGGGGAGTAACGGACAGGTTGGTAAAGGTTTCCGATGCCCTGATCGGACACATCCGGGGAGGACTGGGACATGTGAATGTGCTGGTCAGTATGCTTTTTGCCGGGTTATCCGGCTCGGCTGCGGCAGACACCGCGGGTATCGGCGCGATGCTGATCCCTGCCATGAAAAAGGCAGGGTACGACACCCCCTACACAGTAGCAGTTACTGCAGCCTCTTCTACCCTCGGGGTTATTATCCCGCCCAGCATCATGATGGTTATTTACGGCGCTATGGGGCAGGTATCTATCGGTGCTTTGTTCCTGTCCGGATTTATTCCCGGAGTTCTTATCGGTCTTTCCCAGATGGGGTATACGTACTATTTAGCTGTTAAAAGGGGGTATCCCGCCAACCCCCGCAAAACTCCGCGGGAAATGGCGCAAGCGGTTTTTAGAGCCATTCCTCCCCTTATTCTTCCGTTGATCATTCTAGGGGGAATTACCTCGGGGGTTTTTACCGCAACCGAAGCCGCCGCAGTCGCTGTTGTGTACGGACTGATCCTGATGATGGGGGTATACCGCTCCCTTACTTTCCGCCAGCTCCCGAAGCTGTTTGGGGAAGCTGTGGTGAATTATTCTCTCGCTATGCTCGCTGTCGCCTGCGCGGGCGTCATGGGCTGGCTCATCGCGTATCTCAACGCTCCCCAATTAATAGCCAGTTATATTATGGGAATTACCCAGTCCCCCCTGGGAATCTTCCTGTTGATTGTAGTCTTTCTCCTAATTATAGGAACCTTTTTAAGTCCTATCACCGCCATTATCATCTTTCTTCCCATTATACAGGGGTTGGGGAATGCAGCCGGTATACACCCTATCCACCTGGGTATTATTGTAGTTCTGACTCTTTCCCTCGGTATGATTACCCCTCCCTATGGGATCTGCCTCTTGATTGCCTGCCAGATTGGAGACATTCCCGCTCCCCGCGCGTTTATCGCTACTCTCCCCATGATTGGACTGACATTGCTTATTATTTTTGTGGGGATCCTTATTCCTGATCTATTCTTATTTTTGCCGAAACTTTTAATGCCCCAATTAATGAGGACAGCATGAAACGAAAAGAACGTTTGGAAAAACTAGTAAGGGGGGAAGAGGTAACTCCCCCCCTCCGGGCTCTGTGGAAGCATTTCCCCATCATTGACCGAATTCCACGGCGGTTCATTGAACGAACCATCGCTTTTCAGGAAACCTTTCAATGGGATTTTGTGAAACTGAGTTTCAACGGTCTATATTCGATAGAGGATTGGTGTCCTGGTATCCGCTGGCCCTCCCATGAACAAGAAGTTGGGCTGGTTGAAGATTTCGCCGTTAAACGGCCCGAGGATTGGCTGAAACTGGAACCGGTGAATCCCCGGCACGGAGCCCTGGGAAGGGAACGGTATGTTACCGAAGCGATAGTGAATCGGTATAAGGGATCTGTCCCTGTTCTTGCTACTATTTTTAGTCCCCTCACAACAGCGATTAAGATGTGTGGAGATCCTATTTTCCAGCACATGCAATCCCACAAGGAAAACCTCCATCGGGGGCTGGAGGTAATCACGAAAACTACGATAGATTTCGTAAAAGAATTGGCAGCCCTGGGGGTAGACGGATTTTTCTTTGCCACTCAGCTGGCGGATGAGGAGAGACTAAAACCCGCTCGATACGAAGAGTTTGGGACCTCTTACGATAAACCCGTGGCAGAGGCCCTGCTTTCCCATACGTGGTTCAATGTGTTCCACCTGCATGGCATGAAACCCATGTTTCCCGAGGCTTCGAAGCATGCCTTCCAGGCGGTGAATTACCACGACCGGCGTTGCGGTATTCCCTTGCGAGAGGCCCGCCGTTTGACAGAAAAAATATTAATCGGGGGTATAAATGAGCACGGCGCTCTGCAGGGAGGTGACAGGGAAGCGGTCCTGGCAGAGTTAAAAAATGCCCTCGATCAAGTGCAGGGCAAGGGGATCGTGTTAGGGCCGGGGTGTGTGGTTCCCCTCTCAATTCCGGAGGACCGGTTCCGGTGGATCAGTGAATATAAGCATTAAGCTTTTAATAATTTAAGGGCACCTCTAAAAACTTGCCCGAAATACAAAGTTCCTGATACCTTTTGATAGAAAGGTGCTACCGACTAGAGATTCCTGGATGTTTTCTGCTCGCTCCTGCATTCCATTCCTCTCTATGAGGGGGAAGCTCCCTGGCTTAAGCCCCCTGTAATTGAATGTATCGACATAGATTGTATGCGAGATTCATCAATCCAATCCGTACCCCTGCCCTGCCCATCCCGATTGTCCGAATCCGAGAACCTTTCATGACCGTGGGGACAAAGCCGAAGAGTTGTTCGATCCGGGCCCGGATTCTCGATTTGCGTTTATTTCGTTCCTTCTGACTATCCGTCAACGGCCGATTCCTGTACCCCTTCTCATGAATCCGATACCGAATGTTCTTTGTGTTCAATATCTCTTTGA
>CALKLC010000205.1 GCA_937991975.1 uncultured Spirochaetales bacterium
CGATTCTACTTATGTAAAATAGGAACACTCTTGATAGTACTTCTTTGTTCATCCTTCCTTTCGGCAGTGGAGGTTTCTATTCCCTCACTAGAACTGATGTCCTGGGGGAGACTGGAAGAAGGAAAGTTTGGATTATATTCCAGGGGATATTTAGAGGTGGCTCTCCTGGGATCGGAGCAAGATTTCGGTGGAAAGGCGGAGTTCCTGTTCGAGGATTCAAATCTCGAAGAATCCTCTACCCTGCCTTCTTCGTACGACCCTGCCGCTTTAGATCGGGTCTTCAAGAAGAAATTAAGTATCAAATCTCTCAGCGTTGAGATGAAACAGATCTTTCGACTTCCGGTTTCCATGTCTTACTTCACAGGGAGTACAGATAACATAGGGGGAGGAAAGATATTTTCCTCCGTGTTCGGGTTACCCTCCATCGCTTCACCCGTTCAAGGCTACCTGTACTTCCCCAAGAGTATCCAGTATGAAGGTCTCCATACTATCGCGGGAACTGGACTGAAACTGTATACGGATAAAGCCTTCGAAAAAATCTTTCTATCTGCTTATACGTATCAGGATCAATACCTGGGAAAGGGAAAGTATTCTTCCGATCTGTGGCTGGCTTTCAACCACGAGGGATTGCAGCTGGAGACTTTTTTGGGTGCCAGTTATCCCGTCTCAACGGTTGGAGTCTATCGTGCTGGTTTACTCTTCCACTATGTCACCCCCGAGGGAGGGGCATTCTTTACCCAGATTGGCATTCCCCGATGGGATCCAAAGGAAGATACAAGATTCACTGTCGATCTCTTCTATTTTCTCTTTGAGCCAAGGGTACAGATCGGTCTGTTCGGAGTTTCTATTACATTTTTCTGGCATCCCGCATACTATCTTCAAACTGCCACCCAGGAATCGGGTGTCACGGATCTGTATATCCGCTTCACCTATGGGAAACAGCCGCGGACAAGCTGGGTGGGTGGAATAGAAAATGGAGTTACCGTGCAAACCAACGCCGGAGAACAAGTTACCTATCGTTTGACTCCCTTCTTTTCGATACAGACATACGGAGTGCAATGGGAGTTCAGAGTGAATTTCAATCTGTATCCCTACCATTGGAGTAGTTTCATCGAAACGTTCGTGGGAGCAAAAACGTCCTTTTAACGGTAGGGACAATCATACAGGAGTAAGAACATGGAGAAAAGGGTTTATGCCTATCTGCTATTCGGGTTTCTATTTTTTATCCTGATCTCCGCACAACCTACCTATGGTTGGGAAGCGGGAGGAGAACTCATCTTCAGTTCCCTCAATTTCCACCCGGACCGTAAGCCAGAGGATACGAGTTTCTCCCCTTACTATCTTCCTATACAGTACAGTGTATTCGTCTCTCACAGAGTGGATGAAAACATGTCCTTCGATCTTACCTACTCAAAGGACAACATCCTGCGGAATATTCTTTTCGGCAACTTTTCCTATGAGATGGACTACTTTTCCCTTCAGGTAGGACCCTTCTTTGGCCTGGGAAACTCTACTGAAGTTCCCCTGAAAGTAGGAATATTGGCATCCATAGAAGTAAGATCACCGGGACTGCTCTATCTCCTTCTTCGTTCTGGCCGCAGTCTCAATCTATTGAACATTTTCAAGGGGAATGCCCTTAGCGGGTCCGTTTCATCCGAAGGGGATTTCATTCAAGAAAACAATGAAGTTCGATTCGGCTTATACCTACGAAACACGATTCTCTCCCTATTCGTGCAATCGAAGATCTTTACCGAATACACTGCATCCTATGGTACAGTGAGTGATTCCCAAACTGACTATGGAACCAGGACTGAAGTGTTTCAGAAAAATATCCCCTTTCGAATTACACTCTCTTTCTTCTTTCGAAATATGACCCGATACTACGAAGACATTCCCTCACCCGCAGAACATACGATCGGCTCGATTATCTTTGGAAGCAAGCTGGAGTACACTTACAATTCACAGTGGACTGCCTATCTCGATCTGGAAAGCAGCGTATACTCTTTTGGGTTGAACGATCTTATTGGCGAATATGCAGGAACAGAATACCTCTTTTCCCTAAAGACAGGGTTTCGGTATCGGTTCCAATAGTCTGAATAGGATGTACCACAGCCCAAGAAACAAGGGTAGTGGTGCCAAAAGTGTGGCGGGAGAGGATAAGTAAACCTCAAATTATGTCGAGCCGGTGGCAAAAGATCGTCCGAACAGGGGCCTGTAAAGTCATAATGCGCACCTTACAACCAGAGGTGAGACCGCCACATTTCCGGCACCATTTGAAATAAAATTCCCAACGCCCCAGAACAATAAGAGCCCCTTTTCGGGGCTCTTATTGGTTTGTCTAGTAATTATGTGGATCGAGAATTGAGGTTAGCTTACTTTCCTGCGGTAGGTGCTTTAGCCGGAGCGGATTCCCCCGCATGCATCTTCTTCAGTTCTAGATACCGCAGTACCTGGAGATGCCCCAACCTTCGGAGTTCTGCCGACCGCCGAGCCTCTTCCCGTTTCTGGAGAATACCCCAGGTAGCTTCGTCGTCGATATCCCGTTCCAGCGTGAGAACTGCCTTATCGTAGACGATGGAAATATCTTTTACATAACCGATGAAATCTCCCCCTTCATGGGCAGCGTCTCGATAGATCCGGATACCGACGAGTTTTCGCATGGGTGCAGATTTTGGATATAGAGGGAATACCCGCAGGTCTCTGTTTCGTACCTCTGCTACGTAATTGGGGTTTTCCCAGGTGAGCTTCTTCCACCCATCGAATTGAAGGCTCCCCAGGAAGATTTCCTGTTCTTCGTTGTTTTCATCCATCAAGATAATACTGATGGAATGGGGGAAGTTCAGCCCATGGACATTCATGGAAACAGACTTCAGAACCCCTACATTCTTTACTACCCCGAGGCTGTCGAACTTTCTTCCTTTCCCCACTTCTTCCTGTGGTACGGATAGGGAACCATCTGCATTTACGACAGTCTTATCCATATAGGCAGGGATCTCGAAAGGTGGTCGTACGAGGGCCCATGAGTTAAAAGGATCCACAGGGAAACGTACCCGTATCCCCAGGACAGTGGCCCCTGCAAAATTAGCTGCCCCTTCCCGCACCTTGGCAGGTTTTGCCATAGATAGAGCCTGATTCATAATGGATCTTGAAGAAGAAGCTAAGAGTACTTCCCAGTTTTGGATAGCTAGAGAAGTCTTCATGAGCGCTTTTTCTTCTGCCGTGTAACTGGACCCTGCAACCACGCTAAAATCCACCATGGTTGCCTGGTTTTCCTTTGGATTATCGGAAGGATAATCAGCCACCAATTGGGCGAAATCGATAAGCACAGATTCGTCCGCACTGAGCCCCATGCATACCAGCATGAACGCTACGAAGAGAATGGTAAAATATCGTTTCATTCCATGCTCCTTTACAATGACCGTGTCATATAAAATTATACGGAAGCTAGGCTCTTTGTCAACGAATTTTCTTTTGTTTTTCAGGATTTTGAGGCAGGAAGGGAGGAATCCCGGGAAGTTGACCATTTACAGTGAGAAAAATTTGCTTGAACTGTGGATAGTTAAAGCCCAGGGTTTTTCGAAGGATGCGGAACCTCTCATCCCAGCCAACCCGTATGTCTTCGCTGGCGAATAGTACATCGGGTGAAAGATCTACGTAGATGGAACCTTTACGGATCAGAATCGATTGCACCTGCGAACCTAGAGGAAACACCCGTTGCAATCGGGGATCTATAGGCCCCCACAGGAGTTCTTCCACCAGCCCCCGAACACGGTCCTCCATTGAGGACTTCCATGGGATAGACCGAACTTCTCCTGCCAGTGTTCCCTTACGATATTCCAAGAAAAACACAAGATGCTTTTCCCTGGAAAACTGAGAAAGGGAAAAACAACCCAAGGAAATAAAAAAAGAAAGAAGAAACAGTCCGCCGCTAAGGAGTACCATCTTCGGTGTCTTCCGATAGAAGTCCACCAATGCCGTTCTTAGATACTTCCAATCAATTCTCATGGTGAGTCCGCCTCGAGGGTTGTTCGATGGTTCCGATAAACCGGATGATGCCATTGTAGATTGCTTGAGCAATCTTCTGCAAGTATGCAGGCTGGTTGAGGAGTTTCGCCTCCTCCTCGTTCGTAATAAATCCAACTTCCACGAGAACGGAGGGCATTTTGGCCTTGCGAACTACAAACCAGGTTTCTTCTTTAAGTCCGCGATTCTCCGACACAGAACCTACCGATTCTACCATGGAATCGAGAATATGTTTCGCCAGGAGGATGCTTTCTATCGTGTACTCTTCCTCCAGCATCATATTCAAGATGGGAAGGATCTCTCTATGTTCCGTGTTAACCTGATCTCCGTCGATCAATTTTCTTCTATACTGCGGGGGAAGGTACCAGACTTCGAATCCTTTAGCCTTCGGATTCAATGACGCGTTTACATGGACGGAAATGTAGATCACCGCATCCTCTGGATCCACGGAAATGGAATTGGCCATTTCGGTCCGTTCTTCCAGAGTCAGGTACCGATCGTCACTTCGGGAAAGGATCACCTGTTTTTCAGGATACCTTCTTTTCAGCAGGTCTGCGAGCATGAGGGAAGTTTTCAGAACAATGTCCTTCTCTTTCAATTCCAGAGTTTCCTTGCCAATCTGGTGCCGTCCGATAGTTCCAGGATCTTTCCCTCCATGACCCGGATCGATGAAAATCGCCGCTACTCTGGGTCCCGATTTCTTAGATCCTACAAGAGCTTTATAGATCGCTTCCTCTGTCCTCTTGGTCCACTGAAGGGTACCCGCTTTTTCGATGATGGGATCGATTTTCATTCGCTCTCGATAGTTGATTAGGACCCAGGGCTCTTCCACCCGAAAGGAAACAACAGAATATCCTATCCGGAACACGCCGATCTTCAGGAAAGGGTTCCACTGCAACTCCAGATCTCCCCTTGAAAGGAACTCTCCTACGTCCTGATACTCTCCCGCAGGGATGAGAAAAGTAATAGCGATGAAAACGATACTACTCAGTATCCAATGGCGCGTGCCCATTCTCTTGCCTTCTCCTGTAGCGATTCCAGGGTTGTATAGGTAGAACATCGGTCCAGCATCCAAACCACCCCCTGCAATCCTCCTCGA
>CALKLC010000206.1 GCA_937991975.1 uncultured Spirochaetales bacterium
ATAAACCACATCCAAAAGATTGAACTAACCTATTTTCCCACCAGAGCTGAGTTGAACCGGTACCGGTGCAGATTATACGTTCACAACCGGAAACGGATCGAGTTTTTCAACCGTACTTATAAAGGAATCATGGATTTCGAAGATACCAGTGAAGCTTACAAAGCATTCATAATGAGCCTACACGAAATTATAGCCCAACAGAATCCTGCCTGTGTATTCTTTGCAGGAGTTTCTCATGTCTCCTACTGGATCAATGTGGGATGCCTGGGATTTGTGCTGTTTGTATTGATTTTGGCTTTAGTTTTTTTTATCACTTTAGGTATTCTTTGGCTGACCTTCATCAAAGTTCTGATTCTTCTCTATTATTTACCCTATGCCGTCAAATGGATTCGACGCAACGTCCCCAAAAAGTATTCGCCGGATAGGATACCTACCGAGGTTTTACCTGCGTAAATTGGGTGCCGGTTTAGGGATAGACTACTATTAACAGACTGAATAAAATAGCTTTATATGCTCAAAGCTACCTCTCTCCGCTGTTTTCCCCCCTCTATGGAATGGCGGGAATGCATCCGGGAAGCCGCACGAAGCGGATATGAAGGAATCGAAGTGAACTTCGATGGCCTGTTCGACCTGTACTGTACAAAGGAAACATTGCAGGAACTGAAAGCCTGTGTAGAGGAAGAGGGGATTCAGATCGTTTCAGTCTACTCCAGGCAGCAGTGGAAAACTCCCATTTCCAGCCGCGATCCTGAAAAACGGAAGGCGGGGACCCAAGCCCTAAAGTGGCTCATCGACACGGCCGCCTATCTGGGTGCCGCCACAATACTTACGATACCAGGGGCGGTAGATAACTCAATCCTATCATCTGAGGTAGAAATAGTTCCCTACCAGGAAGTGTACGAACGTGTGGGGGAAGTACTTGCTGGATTGGTACCGCAGGCAGAAGCCGCCCGCGTAGTTCTCGCTCTGGAGAACGTGCCCAATAAATTCCTCCTGAGTCCCCTCGAGTTCAAACGATTTATCGAAGAGCTGGGGAGCCCTTCGATTGGCTGTCATTTCGATGTGGCTAACTGCCTCTATGGAGGCGGATTCCCAGAGGACTGGATACGAATCCTGGGTGATCATATAAAGGCTGTGCACCTGAAGGACTACAAAACGGCCACAGGAAGCCTTGCTGGATTCTGCAACATCTTCGAAGGGGACGTGAACTGGAAGGAAGTGTGCGAAGCTTTAGGGGAGATAGGATATGACGGGGCACTTATCTCAGAAGTTCTTCCCCCCTACAAAAACCATCCGGAGTTACTGTGGATTTCTGCCTCCCTCGCTATCGACCGGATTCGAAAAGATATCGAGGTAGGAGCTGAAAGCTTCACCTGAAGCCCCACCTGCTAATTTCAATTGACGCCTGGAAGGACGCATGGTATTTTCTCCCTATTAGGAGGAAACATGCAATGAAAAGGGTTAATCTGTATTTTTTTCTCCCTCTGTTTATTGTGATGACGATCACTGGAGGGCTGGCTTTCGCAGGGGGTAGTAAGGAAGCCCCCAAGGCTGAGCCAAAGGTAGAATCCAAACCAGGGCCTTCTATTCCCGCACAACCCACAACGCAGCCGCAACCACAAACCCAACCGGAAATCCAATCTTACCGGGGCAGGACTCTTTCAGTGTCTACCTGGGGATTCAACATGGATCTTATCAATAAGAACCTTACCAAACCCTTTGAAGAGAAGTATGGGGTAAAGATCGTATACGAAACAGGGAACAACGCGGATCGTCTCACCAAACTGAAGGCCCGTAAGGGAAACCCTAATGTGGACGTAGTGCACTTCGCCGGTAACTATATCTACCTGGCAATGAAAGAAGGGCTTATCGAGCCGTATGATCCCGCCAAGATTTCTAACCTGAAGGATCTGTACGACTGGGCAAAGGATCCCGCTGGAAACCGTTATGGAATCGGGTATGCAATCAGTACCTACGCGGTAGCCTATCGAACCGACAAAGTGAATCCACCCATCACATCCTGGGCGGATCTGGCACGTCCTGATCTGAAGGGCTATGTTACCTTACCTGATATAAGTACCACTTTTGGGCCTGCTACGGTTGTCCTGATCGCGAAGGCCTTTGGCGGTTCAGAAGACAATGTGGAGCCTGCCTGGCAGAATCTTCCTACTATTGCAAAAAACCTGGTTACGGTATACCGGCGGTCATCAGAACTCATCACCCTTGTGCAGCAGGGTGAAGTATGGGTTGCTCCGTACACAAGTTTCAGTTGGGGAAACCTCCTGGAAACGAAAGTGCCTCTCAAATCCATCGTTCCCAAAGAAGGAACGGTTGGATCCCAAAGTATGGTAGCCTTGGTAAAGGGTACGAAGAACGCTGACCTGGCGCACCTCTACATGGATTTCATCCTTTCTCACGAGGTACAGAAGGCTCAGGCACTGGATTTGGTGGATTCTCCCACGAACAAAACCGTACAGGTCCCTCCCGAGATTGCTGAAAAACTTGCCTATGGCCCCGAAAAATTGGGAAACATCATTTTCCTGGATGAGGCAAAGCTCGCTCAGGTGCAGGAAGCGTGGGTGAAACGCTGGCAGCAGATTATGGCAAAGTAATTATATCCTTTTTACTAGTATGGAATTATCTCGCCGAAGAACCCTCCCCTTGCTTCTATTACCAGGGACTCTCTGTGTAGGAGGGTTCTTTGTCCTTCCTCTGGCGTTTATCCTGCGGGAAAGTTTCCTGGGGGAGGGAGGAAGGATGACCCTATCCCTCTATGTGCAGTATATCCAGGATCCTAAGTTCTACCGTGTATTTTTACGTACCCTGAAGTTCGGCCTATTGGTTACTCTCCTGTCCGCTCTTATTTCCTACCCGGCCAGCTATGCAATTGCCCGAACAGAAAGGGGGAAAAAATCGATCCTCATGTCCATCGTAATTCTTCCTCTAATGACCAGTCCGGTAGCACGCACCTACGCGTGGATCGTTATTCTGGGAAGATTCGGACTTATCAACCAAACGGCTAGAGCCCTCGGTGTTATACAGGAACCCCTCCGCCTCCTCTACACGGAGGGAGCGGTGGTGGTAGGTCTTTTACAGCTTTTCCTCCCCCTCATGGTGCTGAACCTCGTTAGCGCGATGGAAAACATTCCACCTGAAATCGAAGAGGCTGCTCAGAGTTTGGGGGCACCCCGATGGGTGAGCTTCCTGAAGATTATCGTGCCTCTCTCGGCGGATGGATTGGTAATGGGGTCGGTTCTCGTGTTCACCGGTAGTATTACGGCCTATGTAACCCCCGCCATTCTGGGTGGCACGAAAGTGCTCACCCTGGCGACTCTCCTGCAACAAGAGACCGTAGTGTTCATGAATTGGGGAAATGCCACCGTCATCTCCGTGGTGATGACGGGGATGGCTCTACTCCTTTACCTCTTGCTGAGGAAAACACGGCCGAAGATTTCGTAGAAGGTAGCTGTGAGTATTGGGAGTTCTAAGATGAAAGAATCGAGATTTCTCCTTTTTTCCCTTGTCTTTCTCTATGTATTCTTAATTGGACCCTTCTTTCTGATTTTTCTCACTTCCTTTGGGAGCGAATCCATCATGACATTCCCTCCAAAAGGGTTCTCCCTCCGCTGGTTTGCCAAAGTGTTTACCGTACGAATGTTCCTGGATTCTTTCTGGATCAGCCTCTGGATCGGGATCCTTTCCACTCTCACGGCTCTCATTCTTGGGGTTCCTGTTGCATATGCTCTGGTACGTCACTCATTCCCTGCTAAAGGAGTAGTAGAGGTAGTGTTCTCCTCGCCCGCAGTGGTGCCGGGAATCGTAATAGGGTTCGCCCTGCTACGCTTCTTCATCCTGATGGGGAATTTCCCCCTGGTTACAGGGCTGTTTTTGGGACATACAGTGATTCTCCTACCCTATACGGTCCGTGTGGTATCGGCTGCTCTGCGTAACTTCGACCCCTCCGTCGAAGAGGCGGCAGTAAGCCTGGGAGCAAGTCCCTTCCGGGCTTTTTTTCTCGTTGTGCTTCCCAATATACGAGCCGGAGTAATTGCCGCCTTTATTTTAGCCTTCATTACGTCATTCAACAATGTTCCTATAAGCTTACTCCTTACAGGGCCGGGGATTGCTACTTTGCCGATTCAGATGCTGATCTATATGGAGTACTACTTCGATCCCACGATCGCGGCCCTGTCAACCCTATTGATCCTGTTGACCATTTTGATCGTACAGGGGGCAGAGAAAGCGTTGGGGATTTCCCAGTATGTGTAGTTTACTCATCGAGAGGAAGGTATGGGTTTTTTAGAATTAGAACATGTGTATGCGGGTTATGCAAAGGGAGAGCCCGTGCTCAAAGACTTTTCCTTTTCGGTAGAGAAGGGAACGCTGGTATCTCTCCTGGGGCCTTCCGGCTGTGGGAAAACGACCGCTCTGCGAACTATTGCGGGATTCCTGTCCCCATTCCAAGGGGTGATTCGTTTGGAGGGAAGGGATATCACTGCTCTACCTCCCCACAAGCGAAACATAGGCCTCGTGTTTCAGAACTATGCCCTTTTTCCACATCTCACCGTCTTCGATAACGTTGCCTTTGGTCTACGAATGCGGAAGGTGTCTCAAGGGGATATAAAAACACGGGTACGGAAAGCGCTTGAGATCACTGATCTTTCCGGATTGGAGAACCGTCTTCCTTCACAGCTTAGTGGCGGGCAACGGCAGCGGGTTGCCCTTAGCAGAGCCCTGGTAATCGAGCCTAACCTGCTACTGTTGGATGAACCTCTTTCCAATCTGGATGCAAAACTTCGGGTAAGCATGCGGGCCGAGCTTTCCAGAATTCAGAAAACTCTTGGGATCACCATGATCTATGTGACCCATGACCAGGTGGAAGCGTTGAGCCTTTCCAACGAAGTGGTGGTAATGCAGGGTGGGCGAATCGAGCAACGGGGGGCACCGCGGGAAATTTATCGGCGTCCTGCCACACCCTTTGTGGCCCAGTTCCTGGGGTATGATAATAGGATGCTGGCTACACTTATCAAAAAGACATCCAGTCAGTGGGTGTTAAAGACAACGGTTGAAGAGCTCTCCCTCCCTGTTTCAGAAGGGGGGTTGGCGACGGTAGAGGGTCGTGATTCTACATCCCAAATAGATTCTACATTCCCAAAGGAAGGGGAGGAGGTGGAGATCCTATTCCGACCGGAGGATGTCCGTCTATCCGATGTTCCTTCTTCCCTCTCCGTCAAAGTAACGGTCCTATTTGGTACCTTCATGGGGAAGGGTATCCAGTATCTTGTTCGAAAAGGGGAAGAAGAGTACACAGTACTCTGCACGGAGGGCCCTTCTTACGAAGAAGGGCAGACTCTTTACCTGCAGCTGGATCCGCACACCCTGTTTGTAAAGCGAAAGGAGGTTGTACATGCCTGAGGAAGAAGTACAAAAACATATCCGTTGCCGGAAGGGGGATATTGCCCCT
>CALKLC010000207.1 GCA_937991975.1 uncultured Spirochaetales bacterium
CCGGGCAGGTACCCATATACATAGCTCCCAATGAGGCTGAGATGGGAACCTTTACCGCACAGGTGGTGGCTCGCAAATTGAAAGAAGCTGTTTCAGCAGGAAAGGATACCGCTCTCTGGCTCATGGCAGCCCCCAGCGGATTCGCCTTCTATAAGGCCTTCATCGAACTGTGCCGGAAAGACGAGGTACTCAAGCGAATCCTCCAGAATACCCGTTACTACCAGTTCGACGACTACCCTGTGGGAAGGCAGGATCCTCGATTCCCCATCACCTTCCGTCATCTTCTGGAAACATACTTCTTCAACCCTCTGCAGGAGCTTATGGGGAAGCTTCCAGATATCCACCTCATGGAACTTACGGGAACAGAGGGGGATAGGGAAGTGGCAGAAGAATATTCCAGGACAGTGCTACAAACCCTGGAAGATCCGGGAACCTTTGTCGTGGAATTGAAGGGGATCGGGATGGATGGGCATTGGGGATTCCATGGATCGGAGACTCCCCTCGATACACCCCCGCAGATCATCCGTGTGCCCATGAACAGCCAGAATATCCATCAGCAGAAGCTCGACTGGCCTGAGTATTTCAAGACCGATGAAGATGTTCCCACGTACGCGTATTCCTTCACCGTTTCAGCCTTCCTCAAGGCAGATTTCATCATCGACAATGTGCCCCAACCTACGAAGGAATTCTCCGTTCTTGCCACCTACGGGACAGAGGAGGTGATCAACGAAATCCCTTCCAGTGCGCTCAAGAACCATCCCCATGCCATGGCAGTACTCACGGAAGCATCAGCACAGGCCCTTCTCGAGTATCGGGAAAGTCGGAATAGGGGGAATAAACATCTACCATCCCACACCCTGGAACGCCTCCGAGCCCTGTGGAAGACACCGGATCGGCCTCAAACAGAGCGAGAAAATATCCAGAAAATGGAGCTGGTTCTGAAAAAGCTCGGAATGATGTGAAAGCATTATTACATTTTAAGGAGTACAGGACATGTTTACATTCTGAGACAGTCCATGTTAATTTTTACTGGTATGAACGAATCCATCTGTAATAAATGTCAGTCCCTCCCCAAAATTGAAGAAAAACCTTTTAAAGCTATCCTGTTCGCGGAAGCAGATATGATGCAACTCAAAATTCAGAACATCCTACGAACTGTTTCCACCCTTCACGTGTACGAGGAGGAAAATTTTCTCATTGTAGAGGGATCCTCTTTTTATTCTTTCCTCCGGGAATTGGACAACGCTCATTTCGCTCAAAATGAGCAGGAAGATATTCAAATAGTTCTTATGGATACAGCAGAACCCATAAGCCTGGGTATATTAAAGAGAGTAAAAAGCATCAAGAACTACTTAAATATATCCCGTTATCAAGATGTTTTCGAAATCTTAAAAAAAGGGAACCTGATTACCTATTTTCAGCCCATAGTGCGATTGGCGGATAACACTATCTTTGGATATGAGTGTTTGCTAAGAGGGCGATCCACTGATGGGAGTATGATTCCGCCGTACAGGATCCTTGAAGCTGCGAATAGTATGGATCTTATGTTTTATGTGGATCGGGCCGCACGGGAAACAGCGGTTCGAAGTGCGTCCCAATACCATCTGGATAATCGAAAGGTATTTATAAACTTCATTCCTACAACCATCTATGATCCTGCATATTGTCTTAGAACTACATTAGAACTATCGAGAGAATTAGGCTTCAACTCGAGGAACCTGGTGTTCGAAGTAGTGGAAAGTTATAAAGTTACCGATTTAGACCACCTAAAAAAGATCCTGGACTATTACAGGGATCAAGGTTTTAAAACCGCGCTGGACGATGTGGGAAGCGGATTTTCAAATCTAAACACACTGATCCGTTTACACCCCGATTATTTAAAGGTGGATATGGATCTCATCCGAAACATAGATACAGATCTTAAAAAGCAATCTGTGTTTAAAGCTTTATTAAATGTTGGTAAGGAAATGGGTACCACCATCCTCGCTGAAGGGATAGAAACCAAGGGTGAATTAGAGTATCTACAGTCTTCAGGCACCGAGCTGGGTCAGGGGTACTTTTTTGCACGCCCCGCACCGGAGCCTGTGTTCTCCGTAAGGGATCCAGCTGGTTGACTTTCACATGGCTGCCCATGATCATACTTGTTCTCTTCCCTCCCTATGTACAAAAGAACTCAATTCTTTCACATAAATGTTTAATTGCTCATCGAGCTTTGAAGGGTCCGCAGCTGCAAGCCGATCAAAAAGATCTTTTTGTTTGATCCGTTGGAAACGTTTGGAACGTTTAAGCGCTAGCGTTACAATCGCGGCGTGGTGAGCTATAGCTAACAGACTTAATTCCTCCGCTTTTCGAAGAAGTCGAGCGCTGATAGACCCCATGCTCACAATATCCTGATTACCGCTCTCTGTTGGCCGACTGAGATTCACGACACTGGTGCCCATCTGCTGAACTTCAGCCGCAATCGCACTGAGGGATATTCCAACCGCCTTTAACCCAAAATGTGGATCACGAGAATCCCAATCCATTAAATTGGGACCTAATCCTCTGTTTTGAGAGGCATCCAGCAAAAGCTGTGCTTGCCGATCTAAAAGATTTACCACAACACTTATCACCTGGCGTAGTGCATCGCATGCAAAACTTACCTGATATCCTGAGAAATTCCCGTTATGATAGATCCTCCGGCTTTCTGGATCCACAATAGGATTATCATCGATCCCATTTAATTCTCTTTCCAGCCATTGGCCAGTCCACTCCAGTGTATCAACTGCTAAGCCAAGCACCTGGGGAGCACAACGAAAGCTATACCGCGGCTGAATGTTGTATCCCTCCTGATGGAGACCAACCGGTGTGGTTTTAAGATCAACACTCCCTCTGATTGATTGCGCTGATGTTAAGATTCCCTTATGGCCCTTTAAAGAGTTCGGCACATCCAGCAAGAACTCATCTTCTAAATCCAGAGCAAGGGCACCCCAACCTGTAAAGATTTGGGCAAGAGTGAGCATGTTATGAATTACATTCCAGCTCAGGGCAGCCAGAGATGTCATCATCGCAGTACCGTTCATAATAGCAAGGGCTTCCCTTCCCTGGAGCTCTAAAGGCTTAATACCTAACAGGGAGAATACATCCTGAGTGTTCCATATCTGCCCTTTGTACCATGCACGTCTTTCCCCCATGACCAAAGCTGCAAGGTAACTTAAGGGAGTCAAATCGCCGCTGGCACCCACACTCCCGAGAGAGGGTATTACCGGAGCCAGCCCGGCCTGATAGAGTATGATCAATTGCTGTACCAGTGCAGGCCTAACACCCGAATAACCCTGGGCTAATGTTATAAGACGGGCAAGCAGTACTGCCCTGGATTCAATTTCCGATAAAAAGGGTCCGGTCCCACATCCATGATAAGCTACAAGCTCTTTTTGTAAGCGATCCACTCCTAACGAATCTAGAACAAACCGCCCTTCTTCACCAAAACCCGTATTAACCCCATAGACTCGTTGTGTGTTATGTACCCTTTCCATGAGAAGTTCCCATGAACGATTACATCTTTGTCGAGCTGAGGTATCCCACTCCAGTTGTTTCGGAGATTGAACTAAAGAGTAAAAATCTTGAATCGACAATGTATCTGAACCAAGCACATAAATCATGATTGACTCCCATATAAAATATAGTATTATTACACTAAACATATTAAAGAAGTATGGAGGAGATTATGGAACAGCTAAAGTTTGAAGCGGATGATCTAGCGAATGCCATTTCAAAAATGAGCGACAAGGATATCGACAATCTAGCTTTTGGTGCAATTAAGCTGGATGCCACAGGTAAAATTCTGTCCTATAACAAAACAGAAGGAGATATTACCGGCCGTAAACCTGAGGATGTTATCGGGAAAAATTTCTTTACTGAGGTCGCCCCATGTACCAATCAACCTGAGTTCTATGGCAAGTTCAAAGAAGGAGTCACAAAAGGAAACCTCAACGCCCTATTTGAATACACATTTGACTACAAGATGAAACCAACCAAAGTAAAAGTACACATGATGAAAGCCCTGGTAGGAGAAGGATACTTCATTTTTGTCAAACGGGTGTGATAACACTTAAACCAGAGCTTCAACGTCAGTATTGTAGGGATTTCCTTTCTCATCATATAACCAGGCTTCGCCGTTCAAGGGAAATAATACCCCTAACTCCGGAGGATGATGAAAAGCGTTTTGCGGAAGCACCTTTATACATGGATTCCCTTGAACATGTGTATCTGGCTGGCCTGTTTGCGGATACGGTTGGATTACGTCCCCTTGGCCTGGAAGATCTCTTACTTGCGCGCCCCACTGTTGCAGGATGGCAAAAGCTTTTAGATCAGGCGTTAGAGCAAGGATTAACGGAATGGGGTTTTTTCAGCTCCGGAAGCCAGGGAGAACCCAAACTTGTGTATCACCCGTTGAATTATCTTCAGAATGAAGTAGAAGAACTGGGGGAAATAATTTGCAAGTTTCCTATCCAGCAGGTAGTGTGTTTGGTTCCCGGTCACCATATCTATGGATTTTTATGGTCCATCCTTTTCCCTTCGATTTTTAATTTACCTGTTACACATTTATCACCCATATACAGTTCCTTTCAGGAGGGGGATCTTATTATTGCAACTCCTTATCTAGTAAAGCAATGGAAAATGAGAGGGATTTTGCCTCCAACTGAATCCCTCACACTTGTTTCCACTGCGCCTTTTGAACAGGCTCTTTCGAATTGGCTATCGATAACCAGCCGCCCCTGGCTCGAGATTTATGGTAGTACAGAGACAGGAGGGATAGGATACCGTACAGATGTAAAACAGGGATTCTTGCTTCTTCCCTATTGGGACTTGCAGAAAGATGATGCAGGACAGTTCGTCCTTATCAGGGATGGTCGAACCTTTCCTTTTCCGGATGAAGTAGGTATCGAGGGTCGACAGGTGTTCCCCGTTAAGCGCAAAGATGGAGCGATTCAGATCGGAGGGGTGAATGTGTATCCAGGGAGGGTAAAGGCTTTTTTAGAATCTATCCCGGGTGTACGGGAAGCTTTTATACGAACCTTTGAGCGCGAAGACGGTTTGCGTCTGAAAGCATGGATCGTTCCAGAGTCTGAAGTGGACAGATCCGAACTGGAACATCGTCTCAAGGATCTCTGTGAACAGAACCTCTTATCCGTAGAAAAACCCGTTCATTTCACAATAAACCCCACCCCCCCCTTTTCTCCCATGGGAAAGTTGATTGACTGGTAAATGATGTGGGCGACCCTCTAGTTAGATATTCACCACCTCGATGATTCCTCCCCCAAAGGTAAACCCGCCGCCGAAAGCAGTGAGTCCGATTCGGAAAGGCCGTTTATCCCCAAGGGGTGATACGGGGGCTTTGGTCGCCGAAGATCCAGCCGCGCCAGTTGATGCTCCATCCCACCCAGAAGGGGTACCGGTTCCACCAAAAGGTGTTCCGTAATGACCGGAAGCTGCCCCTGCCTCTCTGGGAATCCCCGTCTCTTCCCTGTTACGGCCGCCCTGTGAGTTCATATGGGATCCCTCGGAGTTTTCATATACACCAGAAAATACAGGCATCAGGATCTGTTCCAGGCAGAGGGGAATCGTGCTGCTTGAGGTGTTCCCCAGGTTCCGGATGTTGCTGTAGACCTTCTCTTCCGGGAGTCGGTACTTCTGCCGAACAGCATTGATGATCCGCTGATTCGCCTGATGGGGAACTACCAAATCGAGATCCACTGTTCGTAAACCGGATCGTTCACACGCGGCGTCCAGCATCCGCATCATCCCCTTCACTGCCTCGAGGAATACTTTCTGACCCTCCATAAAGATCTTTTCTTCCGAATCCAAGGGAACTCTGAGGTTCTCTCCTGGTTCCCCTTTTGCTGCCAGGACAGGTCTGTGAATCCGAACGGGTAATCCCGCTGCCCGAGTGCCGCCCACAAGGAGAGTGGCGGTAGCCGCATCTCCAAAGATAGGGGCCGTAACAGGGTCCTCGTGGTTCGTCCGGGGTGATAGTACCTCTGTAGTCACCAGTAAGACTACAGCATCCGGTTCGCTCTGGAGGAGATCATACGCTGTCTGAAGACCATAGAGGTACCCGGAACAGGCGGCATTGATGTCATGGGCCTGCGCCAGGAACTCGTCTCCTCCTCCACCCAGCTGATGATGGATCAAAGTAGCCATCGAGGGAGTGTTATACAGGGGAGTCCCTGTGGCACAGAGAATTGCACTGATTTGCTCTGTCTGCAACCCTGTACTCTGGAACAACTTCCTGCACGCATCCACAGCCAGGCTCAAAGCGGTTTCCCCATCTGCGATCCAGGGCCTCATGGCAATACCTGTACGTTTCACGATATCTTCGGGTTTCCAGGAGGGACAGAGGCGGGAGATCTCCTCGTTCGATACCTGCCTTCCCCCTACGGTTCCCGCAATTCCGAGAATGGCAACGGGTACTGCTCGTCGGGAATAGGAGCCTTTGGTTCGTTCTTCGGGCACCGCTTCTTCCTGTTCTGCGCCGACCTCCTGTTCCGCATGTCGCCCCCTTTCTTTCCACTGGATCACTGGCTTTCCTGGATCTTCCCGCAGGACGGTCTTTGTGGCTGTTTTCTGGTGTTCTTCTCCCCTCGACACCTCTCCCGGCTTCTTCTTCTCGATAGGCTCCTTCACCAGGGACCCCTCCCCTTCATCCACTGAAAGGGGAGCAGCGCCCATTTCTGTCCTGGCATCAGAGAGTCTTAGTTTCAGCAGGGGGGTTCCCACTTTTACCATTTCTCCTTCCTGCACAAGGATCTCCATCACCGTTCCGTTCACAGGCGCATTCAATTCCAGCGCGGCTTTGTCCGCTTCCAGTTCCGCGATGCTCTGACCACTTCGGATCGTATCCCCAACCTTTACCTTCCAGGTAAGCACCGTAACCGACTCATCCGCAGGACTTGACCCAATCGCTTCTACCAGGTACATCCCCGCCTCTGCCTGTACAAGCCGTTCCCAGCGGATCGTACCGTCCAGCATCTCCACTGCCGCTTCCAGGATTCGTTTGTACGAGGGAAGAACCTCCAGTTGATTCTCGAAGTGGAAAGGCACCCAGGTATCTGGCCGGGTGATCCTTCGAATCTGCACCCGGTTCCCCGTTGCTTCTGCCACGGTAGCTGCCACTTCAGCACCCATTCCCGCCGTATGATTGTCTTCATGGGTAACGATGAGTCGACCTGTTTTTAGGGCGCTTCGCACCACTGTGCCCACATCCCAGGGAACGAGACTCCGCAGGTCAATCACTTCCGCTTTCACCCCCGCTTCTTCCAGGGATTGCGCTGCCCGCTCACAGAGAACAACCGTGTTCCCCCATCCAACGAGGGTGATCCGATCTCCTTCCCGGACGATCCTGGCTTTTCCCGGTGGAACGAATAGTTCGGCCGGGTTCCCTCCCGCCGCCCGATCCCGATCGTTCAATAGAGTCTTGGGATAGAAGAAGACCGTAGGCCTTCCCGATTCGAAGGCCGCATTGAGAAGCCCTGCGGCATCCGCTGCTGTGCTGGGCATGAATACATCGAGGCCAGGCGTGTGGGCCACCAGAGCCTCGAGGGTAGACGCGTGAAAAGGGCCCAGCCCGGGGCGGTATGCCCCACAGGTCACCATGAGGATCACGGGTGCCTGCCAGCTACCATCGGTACGCCAGTACATGCAGGCCAGTTCTGAAAAGATCTGATTGTAGGCGACTGGCATGAAATCGGCAAACTGCAGGAACGCCACAGGCCGGTCCCCTGCCAGGGCTCGTCCAATAGAAGCCCCTACAATGGTGGATTCCGCGAGGGGAGAGTTCTTGACCCGGCCAGGGAAAGCAGTAGAGAGCCCTCTTGTAACGCCGAACACATCCCCCTTGGGATCTTCGATATCCTCACCGAACAGTACGACCCGGGGATCCTTACTTAGCCTCGCCCGAAGCACTTCGCGAATCGCTTCGAGCATGGTCTTGCCCTCTTCCCCGTCTACTGGTTTTCTTCCCGTTTGTTCTGCAGCGGGATCAACCAACCTTCCCTCATAGGGTTTCACCGCGGTAAAGACTGGTTTGGGATCTTCTTCCTGTCGGATTCTCTCGGCCATTACCGTCAAGGCCTGACGGATCTCTGCTTCCATATCGAGGAGAATTCTCTCTTCCACACCTCGATGCAGTAGCTGTTTCCGTAGGTTCTGGATAGGATCCCCCGAGGTTCTTACTGCTTCGATCTCTTCATCGGAACGGTACAATCGTTGATCATCCGCGTTGGAATGACTACCGATCCGTTCTACTTCCATTACGACCAGTACGGGGCCTCCGCTCTCCCGGATCCTTCGTGTTTCCTCCCCGAACACTCGATACGCTTCCTCTGGATCCCGGCCGTTGATGTATCGGATAGGGAGGCCGTAGAAACTTTCTGCTTTTCTGTACGGCACAGGCTGGGCATGAGACAACTCGGTGCTGGAGTGGAACGATCCGGCGGCGTAGGGAATGTTGGGCGAAACGGTTGGGTCGGGACTGGTGGGCGAAATAGGGGGCAGAGAAAAAAAGGTCTTCCCCCTCGTGCGGGTGGATATGGCCAGAGAGTTGTCCTGGATAAGGAATAGGACGGGAAGGTGTTCCCTAACCGCATGAGCGATCGCCTCCATCACTTCCCCTTCCTGAGTGGTCCCATCGCCTAGGGAGCAGAGCACCAGGGGTGGGACACTATTCCCAGCAGTATAACCCGGACTTGCTTTCCCCCTGTCCCCAGCCGACACCCCTCCCTCTCGAGTCGATCCGAAGGTTCCCCCGTGTCTCTCCCGGATAGCCTCTGCAATGCCCACCGCATGCAGGGCATTGTTCCCTACGGGTGTGGCCAGGCTTACGATTCGTGCGGGAGCATAGGAAAGAAGGCCGTGCATCTGACGACCCCTGCTGAAGGATCGATCCCGGGCAAAGAGGGATCGGAACATCTCCTCGGGCCCCATCCCCCGGGCCAGCATCAGCGCCTTGTCTCTATAGTGGCAACAGAGCCAATCTTCTGCAGTTAAGTGAGGGACCAGTGCCGCGGATGCTTCGTGCCCCGCTCCGCTTACATAGAAGGCCGCCTCACCCCGGCCTGTATAACTCGCTTCCAATCGATCGATTTCACGGCTGCTTGCCATCCACCGGTACAGTTCCAATAAAGATTCAATGGATGGACCCGAACCATTCCTGCTCATCTCAGATGCCTCCTGTGGTATAGATATCCACTCTTTAGACGCATCGTTGAAAAGGTTGGTTGCAGGGAACGATCGCCCAAACAAAGACCTGGAAAAATAAAAAGCTCATCTTAAAACCGTATGCGAGACTGCCACAATTTTGGCACCAGTTATCACAGACAGACTTTGAATGGGTCGACCCTCAGAAAAAAGCACGTACCTTCCTGTTCACCTTCTGCCTATGTGCCTGCGCCTCATAGGCAAACATCAAGCTGACAGGGGGAACCGTTCCTTCGTTATTTCCCACTGCAAAGGTTCGCCCCGCAGGTACCTTTTTAGCTCTTCCAGCATGAACTGTCCCATACGCCTGCACTCCCCTCCCAGAGAGCCGGCTATGTGGGGAGTGAGGAACACGTTCGGAAGCGTATAGAGGGGGGAATCGGGTAAGGGCGGTTCGGGATGTGTAACATCCAGTACCGCTTGAATATCCGGCCTCTCCTTTAGAAACCGTATTAAATCAGGCTCCCGCACCACCGCTCCCCGGGATGTGTTGATGAAGGCGGCCCCCGGTTTCAATAAACGGAAGTGTTCATATCCAATCATCCCCTCGGTAGCGGGAAGGAGGGGGGCATGCACCGTAACTACATCAGAGCGGCTGAACAGTTCTTCTAACCCGCAGAGAGCTTCTATTCCCAGACTTCGGACCTCCTCTTCATTCACATACGGGTCGTTGGCAATGATATGCACCTGAAGATTCCGTACCATCTGGCAGACCCTTCGGCCTACCATACCGAGGGAAACAATTCCCACCGTAGTACCATAGGCCCCCGGTACATCCGGCCCCGGGAAGGTTGATTGAAAGGTATGTTCTTCTCGTACTTTACGGTGAAGGGCAAATGCTTGTTTCAGGCAGTAAATAATGGAGGCTAACGTAAATTCTGCCACAGGAACCGCATTGGCCCCGTAGGCGCTGCAGATCCTCACCCCGCGATCCCAAAAAACGTCCGAAACAATCGGCCTGACCGAACCTGCCGCATGAAGTACTACTTTCAGGTTCGGAGCTTTATCCAGAAACTCCTTGTCCACCCGGGGTCCGCCCCACCCAGACCATACGATTTCTACGTCTTTTAGAACATCCGGGTGGGCTAAAGCCTCCTCCCTGCTGTGGTAAACGCCGCACACTTCAACCCAGCGGCTGATCTCTTCCCGTTCTTCAGGACCGAACACCAGATCGTAGGGCCGTTTTCCTAGGATAAATACGGATTTTTTCATGCTTTACATTTAAACAAAGTATTGAATGATTTCAATAAGATTGCCGTCAGGATCCCAGCAGAAGAAATATCGACTGATTTTACCAGTTTTAATTTCTCCGGCTATTTCTACCCCACCTTTTTTCAATGAACTGTATGCATCTTCAATATCCGTTGTCGTAAAACCTGCGTGCTGGTATCCCACATAGGAAAGGTTCTCTTCAAACGGCCGCTTCAAAGGTACTTTTGCCGTCCCTTCTATCCTTTTAGGAGCATCGGGATGAATGATTTCCAACTTGAGCCCCTCTGGATTTACCATATAAAGAATATTCGTTTTTAATTCTTCCCGATAAAACCGTCTCTCCTCCGAGAAATTTAATAGTTGATAAAAGTCTTTCGACTTTTCCAGATCCGTTACTGTTATGCAATAATGAGAATATCGTATTTCCATAGGCCCTCCATACTTCATTTACCAAGTAGTAGTTCTGGCAAATAGGTTACCAGTGGGGGTATGTAAGCGATGAGAAATAACACAAAAACAATAGAGATAATGAAGGGAATTAAATCCTTTGCAAACTCCTCAATCTTTAACCCGCTTATAGCGGCTCCTACATACAGGCAGGAGCCTACGGGCGGTGTAATCAATCCTATTGCAAATCCGAATACCATCACAACGGCAAAATGGATCACTGACATACCTATACTGCGGGCTAAGGGCAGAAAGATGGGTGTAAAAATCAAAATTGCAGGAAGAGGATCCAAAAAAGTGCCCACTATTATATAGGTGATAAGAAATCCAAAAATAATCAAAAGGGGGTTGGTTGTAAGGGATACAATAAAATTCCCTACTGCATCGGGGACCTCTGCTTTGGCAAAGATCCAGCCTAATACCATGGCAGAACCTACACAAAACATCACCGCGCCCAACCGTGCAGCTACGGCTAGAAAACATTCCCAGAGCTGTTTTAGATTGGGTATTTTTCGCATCATCAGGGAACCAATAATAAAGGCGTACAACACCGATACTGCAGATGCTTCCGTAGGGGTAAAGACCCCTCCTAAAATACCTCCTACGATAATGATGGGCATACCTGCCGCGGGCGCACTGCGGAGAATGGCCCAACCTCGCTCTTTCCAGGTCATGGGCGGAGCCTTGGGGAATCCATAACGCAGGGCATAGATAAAGCTTACTACAAGCTGGGATAATCCAGAGAGGATCCCCGGGATAATTCCTCCCACAAATAAGGCTGCCACCGATGTCCCGCTAGCTAAAGCAGCAACCACCATCAAATTGCTGGGAGGTATAATTACTCCGATGGTGGAGGAGCTTACAGTAACAGCCACAGTATACCCATCTTTATATCCATCTTTACGCATGGCAGGAATTAGTATCCCTCCCACAGAAGATGTGTCCGCTGTAGCGGCGCCTGTAATTCCCGCAAAAAACATACTGACTACGATATTTACATGGGAAAGTGCACCGGGGATCCGTCCTACTAAGGCCCGGCTCAATTGCATCAGACGATCGAAAAGAGGGGTTAAACCCATAATCTCTCCAGCCAGCATAAAGAAGGGTATACACAACAGGATAAAGTTGTTTATACCGCTGAAAACCCTCTGAGGAACAATGATAAGAGGCAGGTGGGGATGAAGAAACTTTAGAGTGATGACCGCAGTGATCAGCATCCCATACCCGATAGGAACGCCCAGTACGATCAACATGAAAAAAATGATTAATACAAGAGTAGCCGTCTCCATACAGTCCTAACCTTCCTTTTCACCTCTAAAACTTTGAATGTAGAGTGGAATTACTCTCTTTAAGCGGTAGTACAGTGTTAACAGCACGGAAACTGGGAGGGCTACATACACAATACTTTCTTGCCATTCAAGAATGGGGGAAAGTTGTGCCTTTCCTTGCTGTACGTATCGGAATCCCTCCTGGAGGACAACAACCATGGCATAAAGAATCAGGATCTCAGTGGCTATCCCTATCCACCTTTGTACAGGGCCAGAAGTTTTTCCAATAAAATAAGTAATGCTGAAATGCATGTTGAATCGTTCTGCTAAGGCAATACCTAAAAACGAAAGCCAGATGAAACCATTTCTTCCAATCTCTTCAGTCCAGGGAATGGGAGATACTATAATGTAGCGGGAGTACACCGCTAATAGAACTACAATAGTTGTAAATACAAGGAGCAGAATAGACAGAGCATCTAATACACGATCTATCACGATAAAAAAATGTTTCACTATTTTCATACCTGCATCCCATTAACCCTTAAGATTAAAACGCCCATCCAGATTTGGATGGGCGCTCTCCTTACCCACTCCAATTATTTTGGCTCCAATTTCAGAACTGCATCCACTAAATTGTTCCCTATTTCTTTATCGTACTGGGTCACCATATGCTTAATTCGATCCCGGAACGCATTCACATCTTTGACATTGTTTACCTGTACTCCCTTGCTGCGGATAATTTTCATGCTATCTTCCCACGCCTGCTGAATGTATTCCAACTGATAGGCCACGGCTTTTCTCGAAGCTTCCCATATTACTTTCTGGAGATCCGGGCTAAAGCTATCCAGCTTTTTCTTGTTCATAATGAGGTGGTTGGCACTGAGGGTGTGCTGCGTGAGGGAATAGAACTTAATTACATCCACCCATCCCCAGGAAACGACCGAAGCAGGATCGTTTTCACCTGCATCTACCACACCCGTCTGTAAGGCAGCATACAGTTCGGATGCTGGCATAGCCGTTGGTAGCATTCCAAGCGCTTTGAACATTTCTACATACACCGGGCTCTGCATGCTCCGGATTTTTAGCCCCGCACAATCTTCAGGAGTATAGATGGCCTTTTTGTTATTGAAAATACTTCGAAATCCCGGCAGGATTAACCCCATCAATGCGACCCCATTCTTATTGATTTCACCCTGCAGCTGCTGGAAAACCCTGCTCTCTTGTGCGGTTACTCTTCGAAAATGCTCGACATTGGTAAACAGATAGGGCAGATCGAATATTTTTGCCGAAGGCGTCCACCCTAAGATATAGGTAGTAGCCCCAAAAGCAAAATCCACACTCCCACTCTGTACCATTTCTGCTAATTCCCTCTCATTGGAACTTAAGGACCCGCCATAGTACACTTTAAGATTGATTCTTCCCCCAGAGAGTTCCGACAAGTGTTGTCCCAATTTAGCCGGAGTTTCCCCCAGGAATCCCCCCTTGTCTGGCTGGCTTGTACCCAGGGTTAGTGTGACAGTTTCAGTTTTAGCAGTCTTTTCTTTAGTCCCTGTAGCCCACAGCCCCGTGGTAAGCACAGTAATACCTATACATACCCAAAATACCTTTGTTCCTTTCATACCCTTCTTCCCTCCTAAATATGGAATATTAGTATTTGGTTAACCAAATTACTTCATTGTACTTCGCCTATTAAGGCCTTGTCAAGTAAAATCTTTTCCCCTATCATCCCTCCTGATGAACCCCGCCTACCTGCAATCCTTTACCTCCTTTCTAACCAACCCTGCTTTCCAGCAGGTTGACGTAGAACCGCTATCCTTCATCGGGGGCATTGTAGGAGGGGAAAATCCTTCCCGGTACTCTCAAAGCCCCCGGCTCTGGAACCGATTCTTCCAGTTGCAGAGGATTCCTGCTTATTTCGAGGCATTGGATCTTCCCGATGCATCTCAATTTCCCCCTTTTGTGAACCATATCCTGAAACCTCCCCTCTGTATCGATCTCACCGTAACCAGCCCCTACAAGGGGGTAGCCTACGCTGCCCTGCCTACCCTTCAAGCGCCTGTAACCTGTAGCCAGCGAGTGCATCACCTCCAGAGCTTGAACCATTTCATCCTTGCTCCGGATCATGCCTCCTACCTGGTAGACAGCACCGATGGGGAAGGAATGATCCGCGCGTTAAAAAAACGATCCTCCCTTTCAGGCGCTCGAGTTCTTTTAGTGGGAGCCGGAGGTGCAGCGGCTTCCATCGGATACGAAGCCCTGCGAGAAGGGGCGTTTCTACGGATTGTCAATATCATTGAAGAAGATGCCCGGACGCTATCCTGCCGACTTAAAGAGGTGCTGTCCGTCCGGGAAGTGCCCTGCGGTGGGTGGGAAAAGCTCACGGCCTGGGCCAAAGAGAGTGATGTAATTATAAGCGCCATCACTGAATCTACCCCCTTAACGGCCGCCCAGCTCGCTCAGGTGCCGGAATCAACCCTTTTAGCCGACACCCGATACGGGGACCGGGCTCTTTTTGTCCAGGCCGCCCAACACATCGGCCGAAGCTGTATCGACGGCCGGGAAATGCTGTTCGGCCAGTTCTATGCTGCCGCCACACAACTTTCAGAAACTCTCCGTCTCCCAAAAGATCAGGTTGAGCGCACTCTTCACCAGGTTGAAGCAGAGTTTCTACTCCCTACATCGTAGCGAGGATTCCCCCATCCACCACAATCAGCTGGCCGTTGATAAAATCCCCTGCGCTGGATGCGAGAAGCAGGAGAGCCCCTGTAAGTTCCCTGGGATCTCCCCAACGTTTCGCGGGAGTGCGGGATTCTACATAGGTGTTAAACTCCGGATTTTCCCGTAAACTGCGGGTAAGATCGGTCAGAAAAAAACCGGGTGCAAGACCGTTTACCTGGATATTGTACTCCGCCCACTCCGCGCACATCCCCTGGGTTAGAAGTTTCAATCCCCCCTTGGCAGTGGTATAAGGGCCAATCCCCTTACGACCCACAAAGGAGGCAAGGGAACAGATATTGATGATCTTCCCCCTTCTTCTCCTTTTCATACGTTCCGCTACGGCACGGGCTACCAGGAAAGGTGCGGTGAGATCGGTTGCCAGCACTTCCTCCCACACTTCCCGGGAAGCTTCCAAAAGGGGAACCCTTCGCTGGATCCCTGCGTTGTTCACCAGAACATCAATGGGGCCCACTTCGTTTTCTATTTCCAGAACAGATTGGCTAATTTCCGTTTGGTTCGTTACGTCAAAAATTTTGGCCACAGCAGAGATTCCCTGTTCTTGAAGCTGTGTTATAGCCCTTGTCACAGATTCTGCGGTTCTTCCATTTACCACAACCGTCGCGCCAGCCTCTCCCAGCGCCTGGGCGAATACGTACCCCAGGCCCCGACTGGAACCGGTAATCAACGCAACCTTCCCTTCTAAAGTGAATTGTTTCAGAACGGGCGGAAGAGGACTCATAGTTTTACCTCCTGGATCTGAGCACATATACCCAAATCGCTCCTACTGGGCCTCCTGTGGGTTTGGGTGGGGCAACAATCTGGACCCGCTGGATGGGCAAACCTGAAAAACCCATAAGGGATGTTAAGTGGTGCCAAAATTGTGGCGGTTGCAGAGAATGTTTCAAGATGCGCTTTTTTGTATCCCCGTCAATGGCCAGCCATCTAGTTAATCCTTCGGCCCGCGGATTCAAAGTCTACCTCCACAACAAAATCCTGATAGTTCCTGCCCCTTTTATCCTGCATTTCCTATCTTCGTTCGTAAACCCATGGGTTGCGGATAAAAGATTCTGGTGTCCATCCTGCCGAGGGGCTGCTGGATCAATGGTTTAAAATCCATTTGAGCAAGGATGTCCTTCTCAACATGAACCCCCGGAGCGATCTCTGTCAGCATAAGACCTTCGGGTTTCAGGGTAAATACTGCCCGTTCTGTTACGTACAGGACCCGCTGACTTTTCTTTCTTGCATACGCGCCGCTGAAGGTAACATGCTCTACCTGCCGGATGAACTTGCGAAACTTCCCCTCCTGCGTAATTTGGAGGACGCCTTCTCCTATCTGTGTTCTAAGCCCTCCGGCGGTAAAAGTGCCACAGAAGACAACAGTTTTTGCATTCTGGGAAATATTGATGAAGCCTCCGCAGCCGGTGAGTCCTCCGGCAAACTTGCTTACATTCACATTTCCCTCCGCATCAATCTCCGCCGCTCCCAGACAGGCTACATCCAGGCCTCCCCCGTCGTAGAAATCAAACTGGGAAGGCTCATCGATGATGGCCTCCGGGTTAGAAGAACAGCCGAAGATAACTCCCCCTTGTGGAATGCCCCCAATAAGCCCCTGTTCTATGGTAAGAGTGATAGCATCCTCTATCCCTTCCTCTGCCACTACGGAAGCTACTCCGTCTGGCATGCCAAACCCCAAATTGATCACCGCTCCCGGCGTAAGTTCCAAAGCGGCTCGCCGCGCAATAACCTTTCGTTCATTTAATGGTAGGGGTTCCTGAGCTCCGGAAGGCACCCGAACCTCTCCGCATAGGCTGGGGTCAAAAAACCGGGTGCACACCTGCCATTGATCAGGATCTACCACTACAGCATCTACAAGAAAAGAGGGGATCTTCACTAACCTGGGATCTAACGTGCCTGATTTAGCCAGACGTTTTACCTGAACAATAACTTTCCCCCCACAGTTATGCACAGCCTGGGCCATGGCCGGTCCATCCAGAACAGCGGGCTCGTGTTCCATACTGATGTTTCCCTTCTCATCAGCGGTCGTACCGCGAAGAAGGACTGCATTGAGTTTAAAACTCTTGTACCATAGGTACTCCTCTCCTCCGAGAGTGACAATTTCCACCAGATCTTCTTTGGTTCGGGGGTTTAGTTTTCCCCCGCCCATTCGAGGATCCACATACGTCCCTATGCCCACTTTTGTAATCAAGCCGGGTCTGCCAGCGGCTATTTCGCGATAGAGCTGGGTAAACACTCCCTGAGGAAAATTGTACGCTTCGATTATATTGTCCAGAACCATTCGAGTGAGTTTAGGAGACATCCCGTAGTGCCCCCCTATCTCCCGCCTAACCATACCTTCATGGGCAAAAAAGTTTAAACCCGTAGACTCCCGGTCTCCAATCCCTGTGGAATGCACCAGGGTAAGGTTCCGAGGGTGGGAAGTCTTTAAGAAACGAGTTTCCAGGGCCCGCAGAAGAGTAGTAGGTTCGGTAACACCCCCACCGCTTCCCCCTATAACCAGTACATCCCCATCCTGGATCAGTTCTACCGCTTTCTCGGCATCCATGATTCGCACACCCATTCTGGCACCTCCTTCCAGGATCTTTTCTCTGTATACACTACAGGGCTTCTCTTTAATTGATCTTGCGTGTTGGTCTGTGACCTGCTTCCAGGCAGCTTCCCATGCCCTAATAATATTGGGTTCTTTCTAAAAGAGTTCGGGCAATTCCCAACCCGCTGGATCTGATTCTTCCCTTCAAAGATCTGGTTGATCTTTGCATCTGGTTCCACACCCATACCCAGGGTGTCCATATCATTGCCTCCGAAGCGTTCAGGGGACTTCAGCGGGAAACGATTCTTGCAAAATAACGACGCCGTAATAAAACAGTCTTATTCTAAAAACCTTGATACTTAATCGATTAAGCTAATCCTATCATGTCTATGCCAGGTTGTCAAGAGCAGAAATCAGCTTCTGAAAAACCTCTTATCATCTTACTATGAATCGAGACGGGGAAATGATGAGTAACCATTTAACTTAATCGTTTAAAATTTTTTATTGACAACCCACAATTCAAGGTTTACACTTTTTAAAGAAAAACTTCTTTGTTCATTCATCCTAATCATAAATCATCCATTTTAGGAGGAGGTGCCGAATGAAAAAAACAATCTTTTTCATCGGTCTAGTTGCCGTATTAATGTTCGTCATTCTACCGGATATGTTCGCGGGCGGCAAAGCAGAAACGAAACCAACCAAAATAATTATCAGAGCAGGGCATGTAAACCCGCCGGGAGAGCCTGCCTATGAGGCATGGGAAGTGTTCAAGAAAAAAATGCACGAAAAATTAGGGAACACCGTAGAGGTGCAGACGTTTCCGCAAGGCCAATTAGGAAATGAGCGTGAACTCATAGAACAAGTAAAAATTGGCAGTCTGGAAATGACCGCTCCTGCTGTATCCCCTTTAGCTCTACAGAACTCAGAACTGAATGTACTCAACCTGCCCTATATTTTTAAAAATGAAGGCGAACTCTGGAAAGTGGTTGACGGACCGATCGGGAAACGATTAATCGAGTCTACCCGACAAAAAGCAGGAGTACTTATTCTGAATTGGTGGAGTACGGGGGTTCGACACATATTTTCAAAAAGGCCTATTAGACGGGTAGCAGATATGAGGGATATGAAAATACGGGTCATGGAAAATCCTGTATTCATTGATGCGTTTAGAGCTTTAAATGCCCTCCCTACCCCAATGCCGTATGGAGAAGTATACCAGGCATTAGCCACAGGTCTTGTGGATGCGGCAGAGAACGACAGTTCCGGATATCGGAACATGAAGTTCTTTGAAGTTGCTCCAGTGTACAGTCTAACGGCCCATCTGATCATTACAAAGCCCGTTTTAATTCATCCCGCATTTTATGATAAGCTTCCCGCAGATGTGAAAAAAACATTAGACGAAACTCTGCAGGAGGCCACAAATTTCCAGAGGAACCTATTCGCTACTAATTTTGAAGAAGATATTAAATGGCTCAAACAGCAGAAAGTAACCGTGGTGGATGATGTAAATTTAGCAGAATTTCAAAAAATCATGGTAACTGTATGGGCCAAGTATGAAGCCAACATTGGGAAAGAGCTTCTAAACGAAGTGAAACGTTTCCTTGGCATCCAGTAAATATATTCTTGATGAAAAGGGTGAAAGTAGTTCCTGCTTTCACCCTATGTTTTTTACTATGAAAAATAAGGGGAATTAACAGATGGGTGCAGTGGTCATAATTATAATGATGCTTCTGTTTTTACTATCTACACCGATAGCAGCATCTATAGGCTTCACTTCGTTTCTATATATGCTTTTTACCAATGTAAATCTTCAAATGATTCCTCAACGACTCTTCACCACAATAGATGTTAGTACCCTCTTTGCAATACCATTGTTCCTGCTTTCCGGTCTTCTGATGAACACATCAGGAATCACTGACCGTATATTTAAATTCGCAAATGTTCTTGTAGGCCATGTCAGCGGCGGCCTGGCTCATGTGAATGTGCTGGCAAGTACCATATTTGCCAGCATGTCAGGTTCTTCCGTTGCGGATGCAGCGGGGCTTGGATCCATTGAGATAAAAGCGATGACCGATGCTGGATATGATAAAGAGTTTTCCTGCGCTGTAACCCTTGCTTCATGTACAATAAGCCCGATTATTCCTCCAAGCATCATAATGGTTATTTACGGGGTCACGGCTAACGTATCAATCGGTAGATTGTTTCTAGGTGGTATTATTCCTGGATTAATGATGGCAGCTTCATTAATGTTGGTTAATACATTTATTGTTAAAAAACGTAAATACCCTTTAATGCCCAAATCAAGTTTTAAGGAGATTGTAACTGCATTTAGAAGAGCTTTGCTTCCTTTGGGAACACCTATTATTATTATTGGGGGAATTATCGGAGGTATTTTTACTGCAACAGAAGCAGCTGCAGTATCAGTTCTTTATACTTTAGTACTTGACTTATTCATATATAAAGAAATTACATTTAAAAAATTCATAGAGTTACTAGAAGAAGTTGGGAAAACTTCTGCGCTTATTTTATTTTTAGTAGCTACTACTGGAATCCTTGGATGGGTATTAGCAAGAGAACGAATACCCATACAGGTAATGGATCTTATACTCTCTTTAACCAATAATCCAATAATCATAATGTTATTAGTCAACATTTTTATTTTAATATTGGGATGCTTTATTGATGCAACACCCATTGTTTTGTTAATGGTCCCTATTCTAATGCCTTTATTACAAAAAATTAATTTTGATCCAGTTCATTTCGGTATCATTATTTCCATAAATACAATGATCGGTTTGACGACTCCTCCTGTAGGTGTATCCTTATATGCTGTTTCAGCTGTATCGGGCGTTCCTATTCAAGGAATTATCAAAGAAATTATTCCATATTGGATTGTACTGATTGTATTGCTAATAGTCCTGTCTTATTTCCCAGCTTTAAGCGTAACTCTTCCCACTCTCGTATTCGGGAAAGGAGGATAATCATACTCTATTATGAAAAAAAATATTTTATATCATATTAATAAACTGGAATCATCTTTAATCTTTATTGAAAAAAGCATGTTAAAATTAAGTTTATTTTCTCTATTTTTTCTGCAGATATTACAAGTATCCTTTAGATATCTGTTAAAGAATCCTTTAGCATGGGTAGATGAATTATCTAGATATGTATTTATCTTCATGGTGATGTTAGGGGCTGGACTTGGTGCAGCCAAAAGAGAACATTTCTCCGTAGACTATATTATTAACAAAATTAAATCCAGTAAAGTTAGAAAGTATCTATTTTTCCTGTCTGATTTACCTGTTATTGTATTTGCAATTGTTATTATTTTGCATGGCATAAGGCTTTTGAAAACAGTTTCTACCCAAATTACTGCAGCATTGGGCATTCCCTTTTCTATTCCTTACTCTGCAGTTCTGATCGGCGCTTCGCTCCTTCTAATACATACCCTACTGCAGTGGATCTATAGAACAAACAGTAATAAATAAAGCGCTTCTCAGACGTTATGCCCATAAGTCTCAACTAACGGCGAATTAAACAGGCCTCAGTTACACAGACACACAGAAAAGGTCGCCCCTTCCCTCACAGGTGATGGTCTTGTTCGAAAGAAAAGTTATTGTAAAAACCGAAAAACTATGGTTATGATACTAGATATATTAAAAACTATTTAGAAATAGGAGAGATTTATGAACAAACATCTAACCATCGCTTGTGTAATGCTATTGATCGTGGTGGGAGTCGGGTTTAGCCAGGAGCGACAGATCCCCTATGTGGACATAGCATCCGCCCAGAAGACGATCGAAACTCTTAAAGCTGAGAATCAGAAACTATCGGATGATAATGCGAAACTCAGCAAAGAAGTTGCCGATCTGGAAGCCCAGAACAACCAGGCTCAACAGCAGATCAACAAGATCGATCCCCTCCTTGCCAGTGTAATTAGCAAAGGCAAGGAACTGTTCAATGTGAATACTACTATCGTAGACGAAGGCATGAAGCAGAAGGCAGGGGAAGCGATCAAGAAAAACAATGAACTGAAAACCAAGCTGGAACAGAAGCGAAAGGAACTGCAGGATCAGATCGCGGCCAACCAGAAAAAGATCGATTCCAACCGCACAGCCATTTTCATCAACGAATCGAAAATCAGCAAGAATAACGATACCATTGTACTCCTGGAAGCTTCCATCGCAAAAACAAAGAACCAGCAGGATGTTCTCGAGAAGTATATCTCCAACGTGAACGAGTTCCTCGCCAAAACCGAGCAGGAAGTTGGTAAGTAATCGATGCTCCTTAGCCGGCATGTCGCCTTCGATCTCAAGGTCGTAAGTGAATCCACCTACAACTCCATTTAAAAAGGCTGCCCCGAAAGGCAGCCTTATTTTTTTCAACAAATGGCCCTCAGGGAGTAGCCGCGGATCCCTTACGGGCCAAGCTGATCCTCCCCATCCATATCAATTGAGCACCCATAACTTCTATGAATGACTTCTACCTTGTTCCTGCCTGAAGGATCTCTTTCCCCGCCACCATAGATCCTACATCGGTCCTGGGATCAGAGATAGGTTTGATCCCGAATCGTTCTACCAGGAACTTCGCTACATTGGGAGAAACGAAGGCAGGCAGGGTAGGCCCTAAGCGAATATCCCTGAATCCCAGATAGAGAAGGGCTAGAAGTACGGCTACCGCCTTCTGTTCATACCAGGCAATATCGAAATGGATAGGAAGATCGTTCACATCCTTTACCCCGAAGAGATCCTTCAATCGAAGGGCAGTAAGCGCTAACGAGTAGGAATCGTTACACTGCCCTGCATCCAGCACCCGGGGAATCCCTTCCACGGTACCGAGATCGAGTTTGTTATACCGGTACTTGGCACAACCAGCGGTAAGAATCACCGAATCCTTCGGCAACTCTTTCGCCACCTCGGTGAAATAACTTCGAGCAGGCTGCCTTCCATCACAACCACCCATTACCACGAACCGTTTGATGGCTCCTCGTTCGACCGCATCCTTGATGGTAGGAGCCAGCTTCCGCAGCTGTTCATGGGCGAATCCCCCTACGAGCTTCCCGGACTCGATTTCGGTGGGAGGAGGGCACTTCTTAGCTAATGCGATTACCCCGGAAAAATCCTTACCCCTTCCATCGGCCCGTTCAGGGATGTGTTTCACCCCTGGATACCCTGTCACACCCGTGGTGAAAATCCTGTCTTTATATGCATCCCGCACAGGCACCAGACAGTTGGTGGTCATGATGATGGGCCCATTAAACAGGGCGAACTCTTTATCCTGCTTCCACCAGGCGTTGCCGTAGTTCCCTGCAAAGTGCGGGTACTTCTTGAAGGCCGGGTAGTAATGCGCGGGAAGCATTTCCGAATGGGTATATACGTCTACGCCGGTTCCCTCTGTCTGCCGAAGAAGATCCTCCAGATCTTTCAAATCGTGACCAGAGATCAGAATGCCTGGGTTCTTCCGAACCCCAATATCCACCTCGCTGATTTCGGGATGCCCATAAGTAGTGGTGTTGGCCTTGTCCAGTAAGGCCATAGCCGTTACAGACACTTCCCCTGCTTTCAGCAGAAGGGCCTGCATCTGGTCCAGGGACTTCTGCTCGAGGGTGGCATTCAACGCTTCCACAAGGAAACCCCAAATTGCCGGATCGGTGAATCCCAGTACTTCTGCATGGTGCGTATAGGCAGCGATTCCCTTCAATCCATAGATAAGGAACTCCCGTAAGGAGCGTAGATCTGGGTCGGTAGTGGTACGGACTCCTACCCGAGCCGCTTTCATCCGGATGATTTCCGGATCCCTGGCAAACCACACAGCTGCATCGGGTTTGGGCTCGTAATCTATGGGGACGATCCCAGCATTCTGGCTCTCGTTTTCGGACCGCATGAGGCTCGTTCCAGCACGGATTAGCTCTTTATACTTAGTGGCCAGTACAGACCGGAGCTCCAGGCCTTCCTCGATCCACTTCAAGAACCGTTCATCGTCGAAGTTCGCATTGGTAATGGTAGCAAAAAGCCCCTTTACGATGAATCGTCCCGCTTCCTCGGTCGAACGAGGATCCTGGAGCCTTGCTGCGTACCAGGTGATTCCCTTCATCGTATGGATCAGGAGGTCCTGAAGACCTGCCGTACTCTCCTGTTTACCGCACACGCCCTGAATCGTACAGCCTTCGTTCCGGGCAGCTTCCTGACACTGAAAACAGAACATACTCATTCGATTACTCCTTCTATCCTGTGATATGCTCGCCCTCAATATACGAAGGAGTAACGAAAAGGTTCGTAACAAATGTTACTGTAATGTCACGCTCCCAGGGCGTCATCCAAACTGACGGTTCCGTACGGAACTATTACCTTTTTGAAGTCTTCATCGCCATTGGGAGTACGGATCCCCAGTTGA
>CALKLC010000208.1 GCA_937991975.1 uncultured Spirochaetales bacterium
ACCCACTGGACCGGGTATATTCGAAGATTGTGAACAGAGCCCCCATCAGTACGAACCGATACGGCGGCTGCACTCTATCTAAAAGGGGCGCACAAACGACCATGAACAGGAAGTAGAAGGCTCCCTGGATGAGGATGATCACCTGTAGGGACACCAGGCTGAAGGTCCCCAGCCAGAAGTTGATCAGAGTCGAAGTGTAGATCCCGTACACCGTTCCATAGAACACGATCGCCTTCCGGTTAGACCGAAAAAGCACAGAGAACAGGGGAACCAGAGCTACCCAGGCCAGCGCTCCATAGCCATCCAGATGGAGAAAGGAAGGGAAGGAGAGGGTAGTAAGGATCGAACTGAACAGTACGTCAAGGAACCGCCAACAATCCGGCCTACGATGCACCCCATTCCGAATATACACACCGATCCCTGCCAGAAGAAGGGGACCATACCGCATAAAAGCGGCCAGTCTCTCGGTTCTGCTATCGGGTGCCAATTTCAGGTTTCCCCCGCTACGGATGAACCACTGTACGTAATCCAGATTCGCGTTGGCCGCAAAGATGTAACTGAAAAGAAATCCGATTCCCGCGAAGGCCAGGAGAACTTCCTCTCCCCCGATGGGGGTATCCTGGAGCGGGCTTTTCACTGGAGAGATCAGTTCTTCTGCACAAACCCCGATCTCTCCCTTCTTGAAGAATCCCCGTAATGCCCCATAGATGGCATACAAAAGGTGGATCCCCCAAACGGACAGGTACATGATCGTATTGGGGTCCAACCGTTCGAGCCTCGTCGATGAAGGCCAAAAAAATAGAGGAAAGACAGCCAGACATGCCGATAAATACAGTAAAGAGGGGCAGTGCATTCGAATGAGTTTAAATTTTATCCAATATGTCATACATCTTAAACTTGACAAATTCTAGCAACCTCTTCTATGATGGGAAACGCGATGCCGCAGTCCAATCCGGAGAAACTGAAACAAATCATCGAACTAGATTCCGAACTCCACAAAATCCAAGACCTGGACATTCTGCTGGAACGGATCCTATACGAAGCTCGCAAAGTTGTAAACGCGGATGCTGGATCCATCTACATCAAGGAGGGAGATCACCTGGTTATCCAGTACGCCCAGAACGATACCATTCAGAAAACATTACCCCCCGGCCAGAAACTGATTTACAAAGTGTTCAAGGTAAAGATCAGTCCCAAAACGATTTCCGGGTATGTGGCAAGCACAGGTTCGGCCGTAAACATCCCGGATGTGTACAATATTCCACCCGACGCACCTTACAGTTTCGATCCCTCCTACGACCGGATATCCGGGTACCGCACCGTGTCGAACCTTACTGTCCCCATCCGCACAAACCTGGGGGAAATCCTTGGGGTACTGCAGATGATTAACGCGAAAGATGCAGATGGGAAGGTAGTTCCCTTCACAGAAGAAGATGAGATGCTGGTCCTCCACTTCGCTACCAACGTGTCCACCGCTCTCCAGCGGGCCCAGATGACACGCGCAATTCTTCTGCGGATGATCCGGATGGCAGAGCTTCGGGATCCCAAAGAAACAGGTCCCCATGTAAACCGTGTGGCCGGATATGCAGTAGAAATTTACGAACGATGGGCGCAAAAACACAATATCTCTCAGCGGGAAATCGAAAAAACCCGAGACAACCTCCGCATGGCTGCCATGCTGCACGATGTGGGAAAGGTGGCCATTTCGGATATGATTCTGAAAAAACCCGCCCGTTTCACGGAAGAAGAGTACGAGATTATGAAGTCCCATACCTATATGGGAGCTCGGCTGTTCATCGACAAGCAATCGGAGTTCGATGAACTGGCGCAACTGGTGGCATTGACCCACCACGAGAACTGGGACGGTACCGGGTATCCGGGGAAGATCGATGTCGATACGGCTGATCCAGAGCAGTTGCATAAGGCAAAGCCACGAGGACTTAAGGGTGAAGAGATCCCTCTTTTTGGTCGGATCGTCTCCATTGCCGATGTGTACGATGCCCTCGTATCTCACCGCGTCTACAAGGAAGCCTGGACTGAAGCAAACGTTCTGGAAGAAATACGAAAACTCTCCGGTACCAAGTTCGATCCTGAGCTGGTAGAAATCTTTTTCGAGGTTCTGCCCAACATCAAAGCGATTGCATCGAAGTATCCGGACTCTGAATCGAATTGAAGGATTACCTATGAAAAAGCCTGTAACCCGAACGTTTGGGATCCTTACATCTGGGGGAGACTGCCCGGGGTTGAATGCCGCTATCCGGGGAGTAGCCAAAGCAGCTCATTTTACCTACAACATGACGGTGATCGGGATTTCCGAGGGGTATCGCGGTTTGATCGAGGGGAATGCCCGCCTTCTCAAACCAGAAGATTTCAGCGGGATCCTTACGCAGGGAGGAACGATCCTGGGTACTTCCCGTGAAAAACCTTTCAAGCTGGATAAAAACGCTCCCAAGGATTCTTCCCTCGGAAGGCAGAAGTCCGAAGCCATTATTGAAAACTATCGTAAATTAAACCTGGACTGTCTGGTAGTGCTGGGGGGCAATGGAACCCACAAGACCGCCAACCTGTTGAAGCAGGAAGGGCTCAACATCATTGGCCTTCCCAAGACGATCGACAACGATATCTGGGGAACCGATATGACCTTCGGTTTTCATAGTGCGGTGGATATCGCTACCGAAGCAATCGACAGACTGCACTCCACTGCCCACTCTCACAACCGGGTGATGGTGATCGAATTGATGGGACACAAGGCTGGATGGCTCGCCCTATACGCGGGTATTGCAGGAGGAGGAGACGTGATCCTCATTCCCGAAATCCCCTACTCTATCGACGCCATCAGTCGTCACCTGTTGAAACGAGCCAGGAGCGGGAAACAATTCTCCATCGTAGTCGTGGCAGAGGGCGCGGTTTCGAAGGAAGAGATCCAGAATCCCAAACCCAGGAAAAAGCAGAACCCGTACTTTTCCAGAGGGCATGAAGTAGCTGAAGAAATCGCTAAAGCATCTGGAATGGAAACACGCCTTACCGTTCTTGGGTATCTCCAGCGGGGTGGCACACCTTCGCCGTACGACCGGCTTCTAGCCACCTTATTTGGCACAACCGCAGCCGATCTTATGGCTACCGGTGACTTTGGGAAGATGGTAGCCCTGGAAGGCTCCCGCATCATCACCCGGCCTCTCGAAGAAGTAGCAGGCAAATTGAAACAGGTCCCTCTGGACCATCCCTTGATCCACACTGCCCGAAATATTGGAACCTGTCTGGGAGATGAGTAGGCAAGATACAGGGACCTACCATAGCAAAATTTGAAAACGCCTGTATACTTTTATATACACTTTCCTTGAAAGATGAAAAAATAACAAACCTCTATTTTCTAAGTATCTGTATCATAAAAAAATATATGGAAATCAAAAATATCTTTAATTGGCATATATATTGCATATTATTAACGATATCGTATTTTAGCATCGAAGGATCATAAAAATGGAACTATTCAGCACACCGGGCGTACTTTTCCTTAGAGAAAAAGATTTAGTGGAAGAACTGAAGACTGAACTCATCCGAAAGTCCATCCATATGCTCATTGCGCTGGTTCCTCTTCTAGCTGCTCTTCTGGGAGCTACCATCACATTAGCCATCCTGGCAGCAGGGGTGCTCTTCTATAGTTTTGCCGAGTACCAGCGGACACTGGGTCGAAGCATCCCCCTTATCACCCGAATCACCAACGCGGCTGCCCGTCAAACAGACAGGGGCGGCATGATCCTCGGTCCCATTACCCTGGGAATCGGTGCTATGGTATCCCTCCTCCTGTACCCTGCTCCTGCTTCCATCATAGCCATTTATTCCCTTGCGTTTGGGGATAGCATTTCCAGCATTGCCGGAAAGCTCTTTGGACGAAGTCCCTTCCCGTACATACAGGGGAAAACCCTGGAAGGAAGCCTTGCCTGCTTTATCCTGGTATTCTACATCACCTACCGGATGGTAGGCACCCCCCTCCCCTCCCTTGTCATTGCGGGGGTCGCTACAGCGCTGGAGGCCGTTCCTGTAAAAGATCTCGATAATATCATTCTTCCCATGGGAAGCGGTTTCGCCGCCAGCCTGTTCTTTACTTAAATATCTATCCGCACACATGAGCGTTTTGCATTTTCAAGGTCGAGAGCAGGAAGTATGTCCTTCCTCGCGCTCGTGAAGATTGATTCTTTATTAGATCCATAGATGCTTCAGGTAACTTTTCCGGCTGAAATAAAGCGCCCCTATCCCCAACAGGAAAATGCCGAGAAATCCGAGGGGCGTATCCGAATGGAAGAAGGCAATTTCCCTCCCTACCAATAGGATAGCGGCTGCCCCGCAAATCTCCCATTCTTCCCTCGATCGGGACAGAAAGGCCGAACGGGCAAAGCTCAAGATGGTCAACACCATCAACCCCCCCCGTACCAGCAGGAGGTAATGCTCCCCCCCTACCCGATATAGGAGGATCGGTTTTAAGGTGGTGATGTCCACCGGCATTGTATACGAGAGAGCCAGCGAAAGAGAGCCCAAAACACTCAACAGTGTACCCGCCTTCTGGTAAGAAACTTCCCCCGAATAGATGCTGCTGGTGAACATGCAGAACAATCCCATGAAATACCCAAAATAAACAATACGGGTCAAAAGACCCCCGAAGTACGGCGTGATCTGTTTCAACTGGAATACCCAGTTCAAGATTCGAAGCCCATCGAAAGAGAGGGTAACCAGGAACACAAGAAAGAAGTAGATTTCCAGGGAGGACATCCTCCGGAACAACCTCCGGAATCCAAACCCTCCGAAAACAGAGAATGCAGAGTTCAATCCTGTAATAAGGATTGGCCAGAAGTACAGGTTTTCTTTCCATTGAGTACTTTTCATCTGGGACCCCTTTATCATCCAGATACCCAGGCCCAGACTCAAAAGGTAAGAAAAAAAGAACAGCAAACTGACCACTGCCCCAATGGTAAGAAAGACTCTCCGTACTGCCAACCTCATATCCTAACTAGTACCGTGAAAATACCGAAGTTGCAAGAAAAAACTCTTGAGAAACGTATTTTCCTTTCGATATTCTTAGATAGAGGAGAAGAATATCGATGAACACTCGTCCGATCCTTCGTTATATGGTTGTGGGAATCCTTCTTTGTACCCTGAGCCTGGCAAGTGCATTTGCCGGAGATGTAGCGACTTTCGTCAATCTCGGGTTCTCTTCCAAATCAGAATACTTCATGTTCGGGTTCCACGGATGGGATTCTGATTCCAGGGCCTTTTTTGCAGAAATTTATACCGTGCAGGTCAAGGAAAATCGTTTCGCACCCGGTGGGGTAATTAAAAAAGAGTATCCGGGACAGCTTGCCCCTGGCCAGGACACGGCGGGAGCTTTTTACACCCTGCTCGAAGAAAACGGTCCTCTGACGAGGAAGTTCGGTATAAGCCACCTGAAACAGGGGCGTTTGATCTACATCCTCATGAATGGCGAGCCCCCGAAGGATAGCCTCGAGTTTCGAGATTTCGTCTCCTCCACTACCTATAAAGTGAAAATAGTAAAGGATATAAGAGGGAAAGACGAGAAGGTGCAGTCCGCCTTCTATCTCGACGTATCCCTTACCCTGAAAGATGGGAAAATCAAGACCCAGACGATTGGCCTTAAGGATCACTACCGGTCTGGAATCCAGGACTATCGTATCCGACAGATCCTTGTTTCACCCGATGAGCAGCATGTGGTATTCGTCATCGAAACAATCCATTACGGCAAGCAGGGGCCTTCGATCCGATACATGGTGGAAACAGCAAAATTGTTTTAAACTTGACGAAACATACGCATATCTCTTACAATCTCCCCACTTTATAATTACATCCTCCTACTATTCGATGAGGGAACATGGCAGATCGTATCACACCACGGAGCGTAAACTATTCGGATTGGTATATCGATATCGTGATCCAGGCGAAGTTGGCTGACTACAGCCCGGTAAAAGGATGTATGGTGATCCGGCCCCGCGGGTATGCCCTTTGGGAACGGATCCAGTCTGTGCTGGATGGGATGTTCAAAGCAACGGGTCACCAGAATGCGTACTTTCCCCTCCTCATCCCCGAGAGTTTCCTGAAAAAGGAAGCAGAACATGTAGAAGGGTTCGCTCCAGAGCTCGCGGTCGTTACCTATGGGGGTGGGGAACCGCTGGAAGAACCCCTCGTGATCCGCCCGACCTCGGAAACCATTATCTGGAGCATGTACAAGAAATGGATCCAGTCCTACCGGGATCTGCCGCTCCTGATCAACCAGTGGGCCAACGTCCTTCGATGGGAAAAACGAACCCGCCTGTTCCTCAGAACCACCGAGTTCCTCTGGCAGGAAGGGCATACAGCCCATGCTACGGCAGAAGAAGCTCAGGAAGAAACCCTGCAGATGCTTCAGGTATACCGAACCTTTGCGGAGGAGTACCTTGCCTTACCTGTTCTTACAGGCAGGAAATCGGAATCAGAAAAGTTCGCGGGTGCCGTGGCTACCTATGCCATCGAAGCCATGATGCAGGACCGCAAGGCCCTTCAGGCAGGGACATCCCACAACCTGGGGCAGAACTTTGCCAGAGCCTTCGATGTAACCTTCCAGGACAAGAACGGGAATCTCTCCTACGTGTACGCTACTTCCTGGGGAGTTTCCACCCGATTGATCGGAGCCCTCATCATGGCCCATTCGGACGACAAAGGTCTGGTGCTTCCCCCGAAAATCGCTCCCACCCAGGTGGTGGTAATCCCCATATATAAAACCGCCAATAAGGGTGAAATCCTCGACTACTCCTCCCGATTGGTGCAAACTTTGAAGGAAGAGTTCGCTGTCGAATACGACCCTGATGACTCCAGTTCCCCCGGATACAAGTTTGCCGAGTGGGAACTCCTTGGCGTTCCTGTCCGCGTGGAAGTGGGGCCAAAGGATAAGGAGAAAAATCAAGTGGTACTGGTTCGTCGGGACACGGGAGAAAAATCCTTTGTTCCCGTGAACGAGGTCAAACAGCGGATTCGGGAGCTCCTGGATACCATCCAGAAAGACCTCTACAAGCGAGCGCTGGAGTTCCGCACCACCCATACCCGATTCATCGAATCCTACCCCGAGCTACAAACGTTCTTCCAGGAAGATGGCGGGTTTGCTGAAAGTCCCTGGTGCGGTTCCGCAGACTGCGAAGCACGGATCAAAGAAGAGACCAAAGCCACCATTCGCGTACTGCCGTTTGGAAACGAGGAACGAGCCAAAGGGGGATGTGTGGTCTGCGGAAGTCCTTCCAAATATATAGCCGTTTTTGCAAAGAGTTATTGAGTTTTCGTGGTATACTGTACAGCAAGATGGCAGACGATCCAAAGAAAACCACACTCGTACTGTGGGGTGTTGGACTCCTGATCTTTTTTCTGCCCCTTGAAGCCTATCCAGCATGGGAGTTCAAAAGAGAATCTTTCGAGTTTTTCTACGATGTCCTCTGGCTGGGGAATTCCGATACGGACAGCGCTCCATCGCCTCTTCTGGGAGTCGTAGGGGGCGGGATAAGGTTCTCGCTATCCAACTCCTTCTCTTTTCAACCGGAACTGGGGTTTTATGGGATGGAATACTTCTACAGGGACGGAAAGGCGTACCCTGCTGAAATTGAATACAAGGACGCCGTCGGAGTGATCGGGATCTTGCTGGATCCTCTTCTTTATTACCGGTACCCTTTGAAGGGGGAAGAACTCGTCCTGAACGGCGGTTTTGGACCAGCCTTTTCCTTCAAAATTCCCCTTATCCCCCATGGAGAGGCTCCTACCAATGAGGTAGGGAGTTACTTTCTCTCTGGCGGCAGATTCCTCTATCTCGAGTTGAGGGGAACCCTCGATTGGACTATTACCCGGGCACTGGGACTCTCGGTACGGCTCCGCGCCCTATTCCCCGTGTTCCACCTCTGGGACGGGGAAGGAGTCCCCTTCTACGACCAACTGTTCTTCGGAGCTGGGATCGGCCTCCGTATTACGGGATAGACGCTCCAGGTTAGATGGAATGCCTCTCCTCTTCGGGACGGAGACAATTCATCCGCTCGGCCACCCATTGAGAAACGAAAGAAGTACAAAGGACATCTAGAAAAGCACCCAGACTTACAAGAGCGGGAACCACAGGGGTAAGGATCAGGTACCCTTCCTCCATGCCCCTGCCGAAAAGCTTGCTCAACAGAGCTATTCCCACAAACGTACCCATTCCAGGGGTAGCCCAAAGGGTAAAGGAGACGAGAATCGATAGTATGATCACCCAGAGGGTCTGGAATAGCCCCAACTCAAGACTCGAATACGAGCGAAACAATACAAGGAAGCTGACCACTGTAACAAAGGCAGAACCGCTTCGTGCGAATACAAGGAGAAAAGGAGAGGTGACAGCCCCGATCCTTCTTGGGATTCCGAGAGTTTCTGTGCCGTGCCGGACCAACTGCCCGTAGCTAAAGAGAATATCTCCAGACACCAGAGCGGCAAGGCCGGGACCCAACTGGGCATACATCCAGCGTAAGGGCTTTCTCTTCTGGTGAAGGAAGTAGAATGCTACTGGTAAACCGATGAATGCCACCCCCATGGTAAGGATCCATAGAACGATCAGAAATGGTAAAAAAATCCCCAGGTCGCTACCGCTACGGAACCCCAGTACGAGGGAACAGGAAAGAAACAACACGGGTACATAGAGAAATTCGGTCACGAATACGTTGATGTGCCAGAATACACGGTTGAGGGAATCGGATAATTCTATTACGGAACGGGCGATCTGCCGGTCATAGGTAAGGTTCAGCCCCAGGATAAAAGCAAGGAAAAGAAGGGGAAGGAAAAAATCTCCCTGCTCAGTAAATACCAGAAAGGTATTGGTAGGCAAAAGACGAAGAATGAAATCTACAAATGAAGGGCTCTGTACAGTTATAGGGATTGTAGCGATGATAGGGATCCGTTCCAGAGAGATCAGGAAAACAAGCACCACTCCCAGAACCACCATTCCTGCAGTGAGGAGGGTACCACAGATCAGGGCGAGCCGAAAAGTTTGAAGCACCTTTCTCTGAAGATGAAGCTCATACACAGCTACCAGGAGAGAAAAGAACATGAGTGGCATTACAAGGTATCGCCCGAAGTGAAGAGACACCTTTCCCAGATATTGGATTAAAGGTACGCCACTTCCACCGGGTGAAAGTACGAATGCTAAAAGACTTCCCAGGATGGTACTCAGAAGAAGCTTGAGCCAAATCTTCATGATCAGGATCTCCCAAAGGACCAAAAACTACTTTTACCTGTATACTTCGTCCACTTTCCATACGTCTTTTCGGGCTTTTCCCGAGGGGCAAGGAGGAACCGGGCAAAATCTTTCACATCCTCCGTACTGGACTGAAACCCTCGAAGAACAAAGGGTTCATTCTGGTATTGGGTGAATAGGGCGTTCCCCATAGCCCGAAAGAACGAACTCGAACCCAACGAAAGGGCAGTAACAACGGGAGTGGGTTCATACTGCACAAGGGTAAGAATCCCTTTTTTTCTTCGCTGAAACTGGAGAATTAACTCCTTCGTGAGAAAAAGGAACCCTTTCATCCACCCATCGAAGATCCTTTCGATTTCAGCCGCAGGCAACTCATGGAGAGGACGCCCGTCCGCAGGAGGTTCGAATACGAGGAACACCTCATCCAATAAGTCAGTAAAGGATGCTACTTCCAGTACCAGGCTCTTTGCAGACAGGGAAGACCGTTTGTTCCATCCCAGGTACCGGAGGAGTTTCTCCCAATCTTCCCCAATGGGGGGGAACTCCACTTCGGGATCCATCGCGACTATGGTTTGGAAACGACGGGACAACGCCTCCTGGACAATTTCGGTCTGCAATTCCCCCGAAATGCCTGCAATGAGAATCGCCTTTTCCATCTATTCCGCTATCCTAACGTATCCGAGAAGACTTGGCAATCCAATCCAGTAATAGATCCACCCGATACTGGGAGTTTTCCACTGCATCCTGCCAGATTTCTGCCCATTGGAATGAAGGGGCTGTTTCTGCCTCCTGCTTCGGTGCTTGCATACCGTGCTTCGAAGTCTCCTGGAACAAGCGTTGTACCCAATCCATCCACTGACAGAACTCTAGAAAGCTTTCCAGGTGAAAGTACGTAACTCCTTCGAAGGTATTCACCCCGCAGAATCCCGCAACATCTTGATCCGATAGGAGGTCCTGCAGGATATGGAAAGCCCGCACTCCAGGGTCCTTTTCAGAGATTTCCGTTTTCCAGAAATTTTCGTGGGTGAGTAGAATTTTTACCAGGAGGATATACCGATGTACCTGGTCTAAAGATACCCCCTGTTCCAGGAGAAACTTCTCCACTTCCCTTTCCAGACCCCATTCCTCCAGTAAAGCACGGGATAGATCGGTAGCCCCATTGGATAGAGGCTCCCGAATGGATCCCAGCCTCCGCACCACTCCCCAGATGAACCGGATTTCCTCCCTCAAGGTGGGGGATGACAGGAAGGAAATGCGCTTCAGGAACCGAACCCCTTCTTCTACGAATGATTCTGGAACCAGGGAAGAATCCAGTGAACCTTTGGAATCAGCCGCTTCAAAGGAAACCGGCGCCCCTTGCACGCCCAAAAGCAGAGAAGCTTCTTTCAAAAAGTCCCGATAGAGGGATGCCAACCGTGCCCATCCAGATGGATCCTGTGGCACCCCGGACTCGCATTCCTTTCGAAACACCGGGAACCCTTCTAGCAGGAGAGCCTGAAAACTACGGTACAGGGGGGCATATACAAGCTCCCTTAAACTATCCTCGATGCTGGGGGTGCCCCGGCCATTTAAGCTTGAAGCCAACCGGGCGAACTTACCAGTGTCCCCATCGTAGACCTCATAGAAATCGAAGAACACCTGGGACTCGTACCCCCGTAGGGACACGAAAAGGCCCTTCTCTGCCAATTCCTTCCCTTCCCGGATGTACCACAGGTTACTCCTTTGTTCCCGGAAGATGCAGTACCAACCCGGCTCTCCATGGATTCCTAATCCTTCGGCGAGAGTTTTCTGAACTAAAACTTTCCCGCCGTTTTCGTCCTTCTCCGCGTATGCGCTCGATCGATGAATCCAGCCGGAAGCTCCGGGCAGTGCGTTATTGTAGAGGACCAGGGCTGCTTCCCGGTTCTTGCGGTTGGAGAAGGCAAACACATTCTCGTTCACTTTCCCATCTTCCTGGAACAGATCGTACAGGAGAAAGTGATCCACTTCGGCAAACAGGTACCGTTTATGCAGGAGGGGAAAGATTTCCCGTTCATGCCGTTCGATCAATGCCTGATTAGGCTTTTCGTCCCAGTAAGCTCGCTTGAACTCCATTCCGTACTTTTCCCGGAACCCTTCGATCTGTCCATGCCCGAACATGGGGAGGCCGGGAAGGGTAACCATGAGGGTGCATACCCCAAAGTACTTATCCCCGTCGCCGAACTGGGCAATGGCGGTTTCCTCGTCGGGATTGTTCATGAAATTCACGAACCGTTTCAGGATATTCCGATCGAACTCCTGCGTATTCTTGATGGTCCAGCGATATTTGGCATTTTCCTCACTTTTCAGCATGTTCATGAAGGCACTGTTGTACACTCTGTGCATCCCTAAAGTCCGCACGAAGTATCCTTCCATCATCCAGAAGGCTTCTGCCAGAAGGAGAGTGTCCGGACATTCCCTTGCCGCCCGATCCACCACTTCCCGCCAGAACTCTAGGGGGAAATGCCGGTTAAACTCTTCCTTTGTCATTCCAAACTCTGAACGGGAAGGGATATCCCCCCCTGTACCTGGTTCGGGAAACCACAGCCTCTGGTAATGCCGTTTCGTAAGGGTCATGGCCGCATCGAACCGTATGATGGGAAAAGTGCGAGCCACATGGAGGATCGTCTGAATCACTGCTTCGCGGAGATCGGGAAGGAGAAAGTTCAACTGAGCTGTATCGTTCCACGGCATGTGTGTGCCATCGTTCCCGTGATAGATGTACCGGGTGTCCCCGCTCGGCCAGTGGACCCGTTTGAATACCACGGCTGCATCGGTTCGATCGTAGTAATGATCTTCCAGAAAGATTCCCACATCAGGATGGTGGGAGAGGTTTTCCCCGTTGAAGGTATAGTTGGGAAAGGGAGGTTTTTCTGTCTGGATAAACCACTCCGGATGCTCGATAACCCACCGGCTATCGATCCCTGTGTGGTTAGGAACCATATCACTGGCAAGGCGAATCCCCCGTTTCCAGGCTCGCTGTTTGAGGTTTTCCAGGGCTGACCATCCTCCCAAACTCCAGGCCACCTCATACTCATACAGGGAGTAGGCTGATGCCTCTGCCTCGGGATTCCCGCAAAGCTCCTTGATCCGTTTGGAAGCACGGCTCCGTTCCCAGATCCCGATGAGCCATAAGCCATTGATTCCCCGGTGGGCCAACCAGTCCAACTCTTCATCTGGAATGGCATCGAGGGTACGAATTGCCCTTCCGTACTTCTTCGAGAGCTGATCCAGCCACACGAGGGTACTTTTAGCAATCAATACGAGGCTGGGCATCCAATCCCGATCTGGACTGAACCTCTCGAACTCTTCATCTTCGTACCCCGGGCCTGTATACCTGTATACTTCGACAGGCCCTGGTCCGCCTCCCAACCTCAGTTTCGTTTCTTCACGGATGAAATCCATCCCTCGAAGGAGTTTTTCCAGGTAACTTCCCAGGAGGAGTCCCCACCGCCTGCGGATGTAATCGAGTTGTCCTGAAAGGAGGAAGGGGCTTTCCTTTGCAGGAGACTGCAGCATTTCTATGAGGGGTTGACTATCCGGCCCAAAGGTCGGACAGGTTCGAAAGTACTGGGAAAGCCCCCGGATCACTTCCAGGTAGGCAGTTTGCCTTCGGAGAGGTTCGTCCTCGAAGAGTTCCCGAAAGGGGGAAAAAGCAGGATTCTCATTGGCCAACCAGAGGAGTAACAGCTCTTCCAGGGCAGTTTCCCGGTTTGGGATCCCTTCATCCATTCCTTCGAGGTATGCGCGAGATGAGAGTTCCCCACGATAAACGGAAAGGGGGGGGAACTCTTCCACGAACTGCAACAAAGTACGGTCCAGAGCTTCCCTTCCGATCCTTTGCTCGAGGGTTCCCACTGCCTTTTGAAAAATTTCCCGGCCATACTGCTTGTTGTAGAGGGTTACCACGTAATGGAGGATTTCATCGATCAACCCCATGGCATTGAGATCACCGGCACGAACCGATCGTTCCGGGTATAGCGCAGCTTCCCGCCCCCGATTCATGTTTCGGGCAAAGATCCGCACCGCTGTATAGTTCGGAAAGATCACATTCCCGCGGGAAGTGAACAGGGCCTCGTCGCACTGGTACTTTTCCCGGGATGAGCGAGAAATATGGAACTCTTTCAGAGGTTCACCGTACCGGGTCGCTCTTTTACATGTGGATTCCAGATCTGTCAACTGTAGAACCAACATGGAGAAGCCCTCCTCACTGTATGGTTCGAGAACGCCTATCCTTCAGTAGTCCTCGAACCTTCTCGGCGAATGCTGTATCAGTAGTAAACTCTTCCAGCAGAAAAGGCAACCGGTAGGTCCAGTTTCGATCGGATACGGTCCCCGGAATGTTGATCCGTTCTTCCGAAGGATCCTTCACACGGTAGGTGCGGGACAGGGCAAAGAGATCCTGCAGCTGAACCATCGCCAGGATGGAACTGGTTTCGAAGATTCCTTTAAGCACTTTCTCGGCTGTAGAAATCGTATACGATGGGGGAGCAGAACCCGAATACCCCAGCGCCTTCCAGAAAGCATCCCGATCCTCTTCCTCTTCCCACCACTGCCGCAGAGTAGAGGTGTCATGCACCGATGAGGCACAAACTGTAAGCCGGGGGTACTCAACCGGCGGAATGAAGGGTTGACCTGTCTCCTTGTACCGCCTGCTCCATCGGGGAATCCGTAACCCTAGAATTCCTAACCGTCCCAACACTCTGGGTACGCAATCGGGGACTACCCCCAGATCCTCTGCGCAGGGTAGCATCCCTGTAGTTTCCTTCAAGACCTGCAGAAGCTTTTCCCCTACCCGTTCCCAGACGATTTCGGACGAACGATAATACCGGGCCACCAGGCTCTGCAGTCTTTCCCGCTCCTCTGGCCGGAGAACCCCCAACGCCCTGGCAGAATCCCTGTACCAGGAAGGAGCATACCCATAGGGAGTTTCGACGAAGAACCGATTCCTGTACAGGCTAAGAAGTTCGTCCCGCCCTTCTCCTGGCGAAAGGTGTTGTTCGATGAAGCGTTCCCCGATTTCCTGCTTGAAGAGGTAGAGGTCTTCGTTGCCGATTCGTTGAAAGAGGGCATCCAGCAGGGCGGAAGGGATCTTCCCTTGAAAGGAACGAACCTCCTCCCCTCTAATGTGGGGTTCCGACAGCCACCGGATCCGACCAGGATCCATCCCTTCCCGCATCAGGTCTTCCTTACTGAAGAAGGAAGAAGGGAAGTAGAACCCCAGTACACCAGAGGTTTCCTTTTCCGGCAAGGCCCAGATCCGAAAGAATCCCAGCACATGATCGATCCGAAAGGCATGGTAGAATAGATCGGCCCTCTGGAGACGTTCCTTCCACCACCTATACCCTTCTGCTTCAAGAGTTTCCCAGTTGTAGACGGGGAATCCCCAGTTCTGCCCTGTCTGGGAAAACATATCGGGCGGAGCCCCTGCTCTGAGGTTTCGGTGAAACAAATGGGGATAGGCCCATACATCGGCCGAGTCGTCGCCCATCAGGATGGGAAGATCCCCTTTTAGGCAGACTCCTATCCGATCCAGTTCTTTCGCCGCTTGAACGAACTGATCTTCCAACCGTTTTTGGACCCAGCTGTAGAAAATAAGTTCCCTATCCCCTCGATGGATCTTTTCCAGGATTGCATGATCCCCCGCGTAAGGAATACCCCATTCTGTCCATGCCTTGCCCTGGTGACGATGCTTTTCCAATCGGAAAGCCACATAGGAAAGAACCCACGGATTCGATTCCACCCAGGACAGTAACTCGCTGGAAGAACAGAGTTCTTTCTCCTGGGAGGAAAAGATCTTGAAGAGGAACTGTTCCTTGAGATGTACCACCTGTGGAAAGGGAATACGGGAAAACCCTTGCAGCCGACTCCGTTCCTTTTCCAGTGTTGCTTTCATCGAAGGATCGAACTCAGGAAGGTTTTCCAGGCGAAGGTACACGGGATGTAAGGCAAACGCGCTGAGGGCACTGTAAGGTGAACTTTCAGTTCCCGTATCGTTCACAGGAAGGATCTGAATAAATCGTAGCCCTGTAGCAGCGCACCATTCCCCCAACAAAGGAAGATCGGCAAATTCTCCGATTCCAAAGCTTTTCTTGCTCCGAAGGGCAGAAACCGGAAGGATCACCCCACTTTCGTACCGAGAAAAGCCGGAAAACTTCATGATGCACCTCCTGGATACCGGCTTTCAGAGAAGGATCAGTTTTCTCCAAGCTCTCGAAGCTGATCCCGAATCCGGGCTGCCTCTTCGTAGTTTTCCGCTTCGATCGCTTTCTGTAGCTCTGCCTTCAGTCGATTCACTTCGAGTTCTCTTTCAGAGGGTCCTTTTTCTTTCTCTTTCGATTCCTCATCGGAGACGAGCTTGATGGAGACACCTGCTTCGGCAATTACCTGTTCTGCAATATAGATGGGACATTTCACCCGGACGGCCAATCCCAACGCATCGGAAGGGCGTGAATCGATCACATATTTCTTTAACCCCTGCTTCAGGAGCAGCCGGGCGTAGAAAGTGCCCTCTTTCAGTTCTGTGATCTCGACTTTTTCCAGCGTGATATTCAATTTCTCCAGTAAGGACACGAACAGGTCGTGGGTAAGGGGGCGAGGCATGGGAACACCCCCTAATCCAATGAGGATGGAATGGGCTTCCAGCTGACCGATGAAGATGGGGACTGCCAGTTCAGACCCTACGGGTTTTACCAGAACCGCGTTCCCCTGTTCCGTGTGAGCCACTGTCCAGATTTCCGCTTCTACAAACATTCCGTCCTTCATCTCTAATACAATGATAAAGGAGGAAGAGAAAAAAATCAAACCTCAATGGCATTATTGTAACTTTTCCATCAACGCCACAATTTTAGCACCACTTATGTTTGCATTTTTACCAGTCCCTCCCTATACTTATCTGCGGTGCTTCCCATGTGGAAAGTAATGTTGGTGGATGACGAACCACGGGATCATGCGATCCTCAATCTAACCCTGCCACCCTACTTCGAACTGTATTCTTGCTATACAGGGCAGGAGGCTCTTTCTGCCTACGAACAAAAAACACCTCATTTCGTGCTTCTAGACGTTGATCTCCCCGATATCAATGGAATCGAACTGTTGAAACTTTTTCGAAGGAACAAGACAGAGAACCCTGTGTTCATCATGGTCTCCGGCTATGACGATCCAGAGATTATCGTAGAAGCGGTCAAGTCGGGTGCCGCCGATTACCTCGTAAAGCCTTACAGTGTAGAGACGGTGAAACGAATGCTGGAGAAATATATGCACCACACCCGTCAGCTTTCCTTCCCATCCCTCGCAGCCGAAAGTCCATCCAGCACCGTCCAGGATATCGAGGAGTTCGGGTTGATCGGAAAATCAGAAGCTATGCGGCGGATTCGGGGGCAAATCCATAGGTTTGGACCCGCAGAAGGGACAGTTCTAATCACCGGGGAAAGCGGCACGGGGAAAGAACTCATTGCCCGAGCCATCCATCAAACTTCAAGGCGAAAAGAAGGCCCCCTCATTGCAGTAAACTGTGGTGCTATTCCAGAAACGATTTTCGAAACCGAATTGTTCGGGAGTCAACAGGGAGCCTATACGGATGCGACAACCCGGATGGGACTCTTTGAATCCGCAAATCATGGGACCTTGTTCCTGGATGAGGTAGGAGAAATGCCCCTCCAGGTCCAGGTCAAATTGCTTCGTGTATTGGAGGAACAGGAGATTCGACCGGTCGGATCATCCAGAGGGAAAAAGATCGATGTCCGTGTCATTTCGGCTACCAATCAAGATTTGAGCACTGCCATTGAAATGGGTCGCTTCCGCAGAGATCTGTACTACCGTTTGAATGTATTCCGGATCACCATCCCTCCTTTACGGGAACGGAAGGAAGATATCCCTCTACTGGCCTACTATCTTCTCCATACCCAGAATAGAAGCCTCCCTGCCACAAATTTGTGTTTGAAAGACCAGGCTTTGAAGAAACTTCTGGATCACCCATGGCCTGGGAATGTGCGGGAATTGAAAAACGTACTGGAACGCGCCATTTACCTTGCCGAAACTCCCGATATTGGACCCGAGTTGATCAATTTTTATTGAAGATCAATGAAGCTTGCGGATGGAAAGGGCAACGATCACCGGGTAACGGCCCCCCGCGTCATCCGTGTAGACATCTTCGAGATTTCCAATCACCCATACATAGTCGTTCGCTTTGAGGGAGGATGACAGGAGGGAAGCGAAGGAGGGACCCTGGGCATACACGTACGCCCGGTAGAGTTTTACCTCTTCGGTACCGATCCATTCTCCCTGCACAAGCTCCAGTTCCGCAGTAAAATTAGCCGGGTTCTTTTCCAGAATAGTGATTCCTGCGATGGATCCATCTATGAGTACGAATTTCTTGAAGGAGGCGGGATTGAACTCCTTCTTTTCCACCAGTTGTACTACCCCTTTTAAATCCAGAGAGAGATCCAGAATCCTCGACAACTGTGCCGCTTGCGGTTCTGCCCCCTCGAGGAGAAGAACACCTCCCCAGAGGAACCAAATTTTTAAAAGAATTTTCCAAAGGCCCTTTGTTTTCACTCTTCCATTATCTGCTGACTTACCTAAAAGTCAAGTTCAGAAGAGGTAAAAAGTGGTGCCAAAATTGTGGTGAGCTAACTGGCGATTTTAAAGAAAGTTTACTATCTGTACGGGACTTTGTTCAGGCGGGCTATATCCGAGAGGCAGCATAGTATATAGCAGAGAAGATATAATTAAACTTATCTTACTGCCGATACTGAGAATATATATTTGACAAAATATACTTCGATAGATACTATTAGAGAAAAGAAAGTGATCGAAGGGGTGCCATGAATAATAACGAAATTGTACCTGGATTTGACGAAGAAAAAGATGAAAGCCTTAAGATCCGTCTCCAGAAGGTAGACACCATCGATGGGTGTCTGATTCTATACCTTACGGGATATATCGATACCTATAATTCGAACTTTTTTCAGAAACGGGTAAACAGGGCCATCGAATCGGGGTTCATCCGTCTCATTTTCCACTGTGGAGGGCTGAACTACGTTTCCAGTACCGGAATTGGCTCATTCACCGCCTTCCTCAAAGCTGTGAAGCCCCGGGGGGGAGACCTGGTCCTTCTGGAGATTCAACCGAAAGTGTATGAAGTGTTCCAGCTACTCGGGTTCTCCCAATTTTTCAACATCAAAGACAATCTGGACGAAGCGGTAGATTTCTTTGCCAAGGGGGGACAGAAAGTAGAATCGGAAATCTTCCCCAAAATCTTCAAATGCCCCATCTGCGGAAAGAAACTGAAAGCAACCAAACCAGGACGATTCCGCTGCTCCGAATGTAAAACCATTCTTGCCATCGATAATAATGGCCAGGTGTTCCTGGGGTAATCTATCATGGGACTGTTCCAGCGTTTCCGAAGAGTCCTCTCTGCCCAGTTGAACCACCTCCTTTCCAAGGCTGAGCAACCGGAAAAAATGTTGAACCAGCTGATTCTCGACATGAATAAACAGCTACTGGAAGTAAAGAAGAGTGTTGCGGCCTCGATTGCAGACGAGAAGAGGCTGGAGCGGCAATTGAACACCTACATAGAACAAGCCAACGAATGGGAGCGGAAAGCGATCCTGGCCGTCCGGGAACAACGGGATGATCTGGCTAAAGAGGCCCTCCTGCGAAAGCAAGAAATCGAGGGATTGATCCTCCAGCAGAAAAACCTTCTTGTATCCCAGCACGAGGCAGTAGAAAAACTCAAACTTTCTCTTCGGGATTTGCAGAAAAAGGTAGAAGAAGCCCAGCGTCGGAAGAACATCCTCATCGCGAGGGCAAAACGGGCTGAAACCGTAAAACGGATGCAGGAAACGATGGGAGCCATCAGCGATACTTCCTCTTTCGAAGCCTTTGAACGGATGGCTGCCAAGGTAGACCAGATCGAAGCAGAAGTCGAAGCACTGAGCGAACTGGAAACGAGTTTCTCCGATTCAAGACTGGAAAATCAATTCAAACAGTTAGAGCAATCCTCCCAGCAAGAGACAGCGGATAAACTGCTGGCAGACCTAAAACGAAAACTCCTTGAAGAAAAATCCTGATTCCTCCTTTCCTTCTATCCTCTTTATCTGCCCCAACCCATCCAGGAGCGCCCACATAAAAAGCGTTGCCTCTATGCGATTCCCCACCCTTAGATGCATCACCCGAACGTACGTTCCTCCGAATTTCAGGTCCTGCGATATATTAGTGCTCCCCGCCAGCCTTACACCCTCAAACGAGGAACTCATTACTCACGGTCGGGTGATTGCCTATGGGCCGGTTGAGTTCATGCCGGAAGCCTTCCTGCGAGGATGCATCGATTATCTGGTAGAACCCTGGTGCCCGGAGGAACTGTTCTACCGGGCACTGCGTATCCAGATGCCTCAACGAATGAGCATCAACCACATTGAAGTCCTCGTTCTCCCCGGGGGAATCCAAACTGCAGATCGGATAGTGCATTTGACGGCTGTCGAATCTTCCCTCCTATCAGCACTGATAAAAGCAAAAGGTGCGATCGTTCCCCGATCCATACTGGAACAGTTGATTCCCGGTCCTTGTTCTGCTACTCCCACGCGAAAAGTCGATGCCCACATGGCAAGACTTAGAAAAAAAATCCTGCGTTGCCTATCTTCTTACATCGAGGATCATCCAAGCTCCGTATCCAGTCCTCTTAAATCGGCAAGGGGAGCAGGGTACTATCTCATTACAGATTGAGAAGTTATATCGCATTCTATACTGTGAAAAAATTGTGGATAATCTGTTGGCAAGAAGTATATAAGTCGAGAAGGCCGAATGCTCGTCGACTCTTTTTTTCACGAAGAACGGAATAAATAAGTATCTTATTATATAGCATAAAATTATAAAAATTTTTTGACATTGATTCTCCGAAATTACAAGTTGGCCTATTATTTGCTTATTCTTTTCCCGCTCATGCCTGTGCATAAATTGTGGATACTTTTGTGTATTTCGCATTGCAAGAGTGCATACACCATGCTACCATTCTAGCGTGAGCACTGTGATGAAGGTTCTAGGGCGATTGTTCTTTACTACATTCTCTTTCTTTCTGCTACTAAACATCCTCGCGGTTCCGATCCTCATCTCCCAGACTCCCCAGGGCGGTACATGGTACTTTTCCAGTCGCCTTTTAACATTATGGAACGTATTCTTTATCGCTTCCCTTATCCTCGCTTTCCTTCGGCTTCATCTGTTTCTCCAGGGGAAACCCAAACCTTTCCTGGGACAACTGGCACTTCTCCTCACTGGGAGCGCTCTTTCATACGCTGTGCTCCTGGCCCTTCCCTTCCTTCGAATACCTCAGGTTTCTTCTACAGGAACAACTCCGAGGATCGCTCCCTCCCAAACGATCTTCTATGCTTCGAACAAGTACATCTGGATAGGGAACGCAAAAGAAGGGGTGCAGGGGCCGATCCTGGTCTATACTCCGCGACAGAAAGTCTCCTTCAAAGTATATCCGGAAGGAGTGTTTGACCCTGAACAGAATACCCTCCATATTCTGCAAACGGGGGAAAACATTTCTTTGCACGACAGAATTTCAAAGCATCGTCCTTTCGTACTCAGTACCCTCTGGAAGAATCTCGAACACTTTACCAGGCGCATAACACCGCAATATCCATGGGATCTAAAGGCAATCCTTTTCATCGTTACCTTCGTTTGTCTACTCACTTCCCTCTTCTCCCTCATGCATCTTACCAGATGGCTTCTATTCAACGTCCTACTTGCCCTGGGAGTTCCCTTCCTCACTCTCGGAACTATCGCATTTCTGGATGAACTGGGAAAGATTCCTTCCCTCGAGTATCTACCAGCCATTCTCCATGGGGGGATAGCCATCCTCTGCTTTGGGCTCCAATTCTTCCTCCGTCCTTCACCCAGGAGATGAGGAGGTATCATGGATAGGGATACAAGGGCGATCATACTTGCCATTACTGGTTTTCTGGGCATTGGTCTACTCTATGCGTTTCTCTCTGCCTACTTCTTCATGCCTGTGCTTCGGGTAGGGAACTATAAGGCCCTCTGGATCATCGGCGCAAGCCTGGAAACTTTTGTCACGCATTTCATTACCCTCACTGCAGTGGGGATGATTCTGGCTACTTCCCTCTGGGTAGAGGGAGAAACTCTCCAGTATTCCATAAAAGACGCCTTGCAACAAATCAGAAAGCTTTTCTTTATTTCTCTTGGAGCTGCTTGTCTATATGGTATCTTTCAAGAGGGAGTGCTTCCGTGGGCCACCCAGATGAAACAGAGTGCCCTTCGAAAAACGCAAATTGCCAACGAATTGAAGGAAAAGGCCTTCGCCTCCGAGCGAAAAAAAGAGTACTCCAACGCCCGATTCTACCTCGAATACTACCTGACTCTGTTTCCAAAAGATGAGCTGGTTCGACCTTTGCTGGACAAAATAAGGGAAAAGGAACGGGAACAACAGGTCAAGCCGAGCGTACAGCCGCAAGAAGCGCCCACGATCCTCGGATTGACGCAACTCTCTTTCCAGGACCTTTTAAACAAGGCAACCCAATACTACCAGGAACAGGATTTTGTCGCCGCTGAGCACTTTGCCTTGATGGCATTGAAACTCAAACCCAACCACCCTGCCTTGCTCCGATTGCTGGCATCAGCGCAAAACTCCTTGAGCCGGATCCGTCTTACCCCTGATCAGGAAACTCGAAGGGCCCTGTTCCAGGCAAAGCAGCAAGGGTATGAGTACCTCAAACAGGGAGATTCCATCTCTGCCTACTACCACTTTCAGGACCTTGCCAAACATCATCCGAAAGATGGCGAAATCGCAAAGTATCTCCAACTCGCCTACGAAGAGGTAAAGAAGAAAGCCTTTTTTCAGGATGAAGTTTCTCTAGTTACCGGAGAACCCCTCGCCAGTGAAGTATTCTTCAAAAACTCTTTCAGGGAAGGACTACAAGAGTTTCTCTATTTTAGTAAAATCATTGCCACCGGACCGGGTTCGTACTACGTATTCGATATCGAAGGAATAGGCATCGATCCATCGGGCAAAGTTTCCTACCAGTTCAAGGCACCTTTCGGCAAGTTCATAGACAGTACCCTTTTGATGCACTGCCTCAATCGTAAGGATCCCAGCCTTTCTTCCAGGCCCACCTACATTCTCGGGGATCCTCCCACAGAACCTGCCACGATCCTTCCTCTCAAGCTAAAACCTCAGGATCTTGTTTCCCTGGCCCGATTGATCCATTCCCCCTCGGTAATCCCCTTTGCTACAGCTGTATCCTTGCTGGAGATATTTCCCATTGCCAGCATCGAACCTCTGCCCGTGGTTCATTCCCTTCTCATGCGCCTCCAGGGCCCCTTCACCTGTTTGAATGTTTCTCTTCTGGTGTTGATCCTGGGGAGATTACTGAAAAGCAAGTACTATACCCGCCCCCCCTTGATCAGTTACCTTTCGATCCCTTTTCTGCCTGTCCTGTTCACCGTTCCTATCTCCCTCTATGAGTATGAATTCTCTATTCTCGTGTCTATCCTGATCGATAAAGTAGGTCTGGGATTCCTGACAGCAGGGGCCACCCTTCTGGGGATCCAGGGGATCATACTGGTTGCAATTCTATTCTTTGGGGTACAGTCCTTTACCCGTGAAATCTCTTAAAGTGGTGCCAGAATACCTCCAGCGCCACCTCCAGCAGGGTAAGACTGTTGCGGGCCAGGCGGCGCACCCGGTTCTGCACCACCCGGTAGCTACTCCTCCAGTACCGACCGATCGACCGCAGTCCACTCCCACTCCCTAACGCCTGCTGAAGGTAGACAAAGTCTACCGTGCGATGGGTCCAGTAGTGCAGGCTAAAGGTTTGGGTGGAACAGGTCCTCCCACAGCCTCGAGAGCGGAAGCGGGGAATCCAGCCCCGACACTGGGTGTAGAACCGTCCGTGCGGTTTGTACCACACTAGGAATTAACCCGGCGGATCCGGGCGCCCAGGGCAGAAAGTCGCTCGGTAAGGTTCTCATACCCCCTTTCGATCTGGTACACGTTGTGAATCACACTTTCTCCCTCGGCACAGAGGGCTGCGATCACCATTGCCATTCCGGCCCGGACATCCGGTGACGTAAGGATCGATCCATGCAGCTTTGCCGGACCACTTACCACTGCCCGATGCGGATCGCAGAGCACGATCTTGGCCCCCATATCGATCAGTTTATCCACAAAGAACATCCTCGATTCGAACATCTTTTCGTGGATCAACACAGTTCCTTCAACCTGCGTGGCCACCACCAGGGCAATGCTGGTGAGATCCGCAGGGAACCCTGGCCAGGGAGCATCGTCCACCTTGGGGATGATCCCTCCCAGATCGGGCACCACTTTCAATTTTTGTTCAGCGGGGATGTGAAGAATCGATCCTTCCTGTTCCCATTCGATCCCCAGCTTGGCAAATACGATCCGCATCATTTTCAAGTGCTTTGGCTCAGTATTGTGGATCTCTAACTCACTGCGGGTAACCGAGGCCAGACCGATGAAGGAACCTATTTCCATGTAATCCGAACCGATGGCGAAATCCGTTCCATGGAGTTTCTTCACTCCCTGAATGCGGAGAATGTTGGAGCCGATTCCTTCGATCCGGGCTCCCATCGAGTTCAACATGATACAGAGGTCCTGCACATGGGGTTCCGAAGCGGCATTCTCGATGACGGTATCCCCTTCGGCAAGAACAGCCGCCATTACTGCGTTTTCCGTGGCAGTTACCGAAGCTTCATCGAGAAACACTTCAGCACCCTTTAAGCGGTCTGCAGATAGACGAAATACCCTATCCACTTCAACCTTCGCACCTAGATCGGCAAGGGCAAGGAAATGGGTGTCCAGCCTCCTTCTTCCTATCACATCTCCTCCCGGAGGAGGGAGGATCACCTTCCCAACGCGAGCCAACAACGGTCCAGCCACAAGGACAGAAGCGCGGATCCTTCGCGTGAGATCCTGGGATACTTCGTATCCCTTGATATCCTGCGTATGGAGTTCCACCGTATTCTTCTCGATTCGCTTCACCTGCACACCGAGGGAGGAAAGGATAGAAAGCATCACGTTTACGTCTTCGATTTCGGGAACATTCCGCAACCGTACAGGTTCATCCGTCAACAAAGCGGCACTGATACAGGGAAGAGCCGCATTCTTATTCCCACTGGCCCGTATAGCACCTCGCAGGGGGATGTTCCCTTCGATGCAGTATTTATACATGTTGGGGAGTGTACCGTTCCCCCATGCTCCCTGTCAAAGGCTATCAGAGGGCATAAGTACATACTCGATACGCACCCTAAGCTTCCCTATTGTAACACAAGGTGGAACAATCGACTCTCGAAGAAGTTCTTGTACATGGATACCCGGGTAGAGAGGAGAAAGGATTCCCCTTCTACCACTAACCGGAAGGTCAACAGGAAACTCTCGGGTCCATCTTCCCGGAGGTTGAAGGGGTTTTCCAGGATTTCAGGATAGATCAGATCCATAAACCTTCTCTGTAAAATATCAATCCCGATGCCCTCTGCATCCGATCCGGACACAGGATACAGGGGCGGAGGAGGAAGCCGGAAGATGCGGGGAAGAGCCACCTGAATCCCTGACGCTTTAGCGTAGGAAGCATCCTGAGGTTGCAGGGCAAACTGAAAGAAAGCCTCCCAATTTTTCGACAGGATCTGTTGCCTGATGGTATTCAAGAAGTTCCGAAGGTTTCGTAAAATATTCACACTCCGGTACCGTTTATAGGTCGTTCCATCCCACTGATACCAGGAGGCGTACGTTTCATACCCAAGACTATCTTCGAACAAGTTTTCGAACAGAATGAGATCCAGAAACCCGTCCCCATTGATGTCTTTCACGTAACTCTTCACGTTAGGCTGCTCCTGGAAGAGGAACAATTCGATCCGGGAAGATGACGAAACCAGCACCCAAACTCTCTCCAACCCGACATTGTTTGGAAAGGCAACTTCTATCCCAAATGGGATTCGAGCACCATGCCGAATCTCGAACCTCCGGAAGGAACCAAACACCCGTTTGAGGCCCAAATCGATGGTTTTCAATAAAGAAGCGGAAGTATGCCTTCGGAGAAAGATATGCAGGAAAAATGGTTGGACAGACTTACTATCGAAAAGCCTGCTGTATTCCGAAAGGGCCTTGAGATCTGTCACCACTGCCCCCTCTATCCTTTTTGTGGAAAGGAGAAACAGATCTTCCATCCCATCTCCATCGAGATCGTAGAAGAGCACTAGGGGGTATCCATTCGATTGAAGGGCTTCGAATCCAGGTGGTAGGGTTCGAACAGCCTCTTTCACCGCTTGCAAAAGGACCCCCCCATAGGGCTCCGAATGAAGAGTAGAGTTGTTTCCCAGCCCCACCAGGAGCCCCAAGATGACTCCCAGAACCCTACACGTAAACCGATTCATGCCGTTTCCTGCACTATACCTAACCTGGAGAATAAATTCCAGACAGAAAAAATGAAGAAAGCTGTTTTTTACCATGTGCTCTTTTTCGAACAATCCCTCCCTAACGGGATAGAATTTTTCATTAAAATCAGGTATAAGGAAGCAATGCGTGTATTGAAGTTTGGAGGCAGTTCTCTCCAGGATGCGGATAAAATCCGAACCGTTGTAACCATCATACAGAATCGGTTACCAGCAGAAAGACTCTGTATCGTTCTTTCTGCTATGCGGGGGGTAACCGACGGACTCATTCGTGCGGCCCGTCATGCGGAAAAAGGTGATATCCAATACCGTCAGTTCGTAGAAGGTCTTGAACAGCGAAAACTGAACACAGTGAACGAACTGTTCCCTCCTGAACAGCGGGAACAAGCGTGGGCACCGTTGAAAGCACTGTGTGGAGAACTCCTCGATATCCTCCATGGAGTGGAACTGGTGCGGGAATGTTCGAAACGCAGTTTAGATCTGATTATGAGCTTTGGAGAAAGGCTCAACTGTATTCTTGTATCCTCCTATATGCGCTCCCTTGGAATATCCGCAGAATATGTGGATGCCCGCAGTTGTATCATTACAGACAATCGACACGGGAACGCTGTTGTGGATTTCAAACTCACCTATCAAACCATCAAGAGGGAGATCGGCCGGAAAAAGGGGATCCCGATTGTAACGGGTTTTATCGCTTCCACTCCCGAAGGGGTAACCACCACTCTGGGGAGGAACGGTTCCGATTATACAGCCTCGCTCATCGCTGCTGCTCTCGGAGCCGAAGCGATCGAAATCTGGAAAGATGTGGATGGGGTGCTGAGCGCCGATCCTGATAAGGTGAAGGATGCCTTCGTAATAGACGAGTTGAGCTACGAGGAGGCGATGGAAATGAGCTACTTCGGAGCAGAGGTAATCCATCCCTATACCATGATCCCTGCCGTCGAACGAAACATCCCCATCTGGATCAAGAATACCTGGAACCCCTCTGTGCGAGGCACCCTGATCGCCCGAAATATCACCCGGCATGGATTTGCTATATCTGGTATAGCATCTATAGAAAATGTAGCGTTGATCAATGTGGAAGGAGGGGGGATGCTCGGCGTCCCTGGAATTGCCTCCCGGGTGTTTTCCGCTCTTGCCGAAGCAGGGATAAACATCATTATGATTTCCCAGGCCTCTTCCGAGCACAGTATCTGCATGGTAGTGCGGCAAGAACAGTCAATGGAAGCCGTTCGAAAATTGAAGGAAGAACTGAAATCGGAAATCGAGGCCAAACAGATCGAAGATATTACGGCGATGGAAAATCTCGAGATCATCGCAGTGATCGGGGAAAACATGCGGGGCACCCCTGGTATTTCGGGAAAACTGTTCAGCGCGCTGGGAAGCAAGGGAATCAATATCCTGGCCATCGCGCAGGGATCCTCTGAACGAAACATCTCTTTCGTCATAGAAAGTAAGGATGCTCCTCTGGCTCTCAATACGATTCATCGAGCCTTCTTCGGAGAATATCCTGCTCGACCTACGAAAGAGGTATTCTGAGGAGAGATAGACAATGCATTTTACCAGTACACGGAACTCAACCCTTCGAGCCAGTTTTCGGGAAGCGGTGTTCAAAGGGTTGGCCCCGGATGGAGGGCTCTATCATCCCATCGAGACCCCCGATCTAAAAGATCTATTTCTCTCTTTTTCCCCCTCTTTGTCCTTTGCGGATCTATCCGAGTCTCTTTTACCCCATCTTTTCCCCGAAGACATTACGCCCCTAGCAGCTAACCGGATTGCCCAACGGGCCTTTCCTTTTTCCCCTGCTTTGAAGGAGATCCATTCACAGCTCGGGGCCCTTCAAAAGACCCACGCAACCATCAAGATTCTGGAACTCTTTCATGGTCCCTCCTGTGCGTTCAAGGATTTTGGGGCCAGTTTCCTCGCCGCTGTAATGGAGGAGTTCCTCAAGGACGAGGCATCCCATGCTGTGATCCTCACTGCCACCTCCGGAGATACGGGAAGCGCAGTAGCTCGAGCCTTCTATAAACGGGATCATATCGATGTGGTGATCCTCTATCCTTCCCAGCGGGTAAGCCCCTTGCAGGAAAAACAGCTCACCACCCTGGGGGGAAACATCCACGCTCTCGAGGTGAAAGGTTCCTTCGACGATTGCCAGCGGATGGTGAAGGAAGCTTTTGTGGATCCTGAACTCAGCCGGAAGATCCGGCTTACCAGTGCCAATTCCATCAATATCGGCCGGCTGATCCCGCAGGCTTTCTATTACATCTGGGCTTTCGCCAACCTTTCACGAGACGAACAGGAAGGGTGTATCTTCTGTGTGCCCAGCGGAAACTTCGGGAACCTGACTGCAGGCGTACTGGCCTGGAAGTGGGGGCTGCCCGTAACACGATTCATTGCGGCCACAAACATCAACAAGGTGGTACCGGAATACCTCCAGGAGGGTGTCTACAAACCCCGTTCTTCGGTAAAAACCCTCTCTAACGCAATGGACGTGGGGAATCCGAGCAACTTCGAACGACTTTCGAGCATTTTCCACGGAAATCATGGAGAGATGCACAGATGGATCGAAGGGATCTGGGTCACTGACGATGAAACTCTCGATACGATCCGGAGATACTATGAAACCGAAGGGATCTTCCTGGATCCCCATACAGCCCTCGGCGTACGAGCTTCGGAACGGTACCTGGAAGAGGGATACAATCCCACACCGAATTGCCTCGTGAGCCTCGGAACCGCTCATCCAGGGAAGTTTCTTGAAATCGTGGAGGAAGCTACAGGAAAACTCCCCCCTCTGCCAGCACAGTTAGAGGCAGTTCTCAACCTCCCCAAGCAGGCTACACTGATCGAAAATTCCACGGAAGAACTCAAGCGCTTCTTGCTCGAGCATTTTTGATTCAGTTTACTTCATCCACCCCGAAGTATTGAAGAAATCTGCCACAGCCTTTCCCGGCGGTACGAGAGAATCACAGAAAGCTATATCCTCTGCCTCAAGACGCTTGTCCACCACTGCCAGAGCTGATTCAAGGTGTTCCACCGTCCGGGGCCCCAGCAGGGGAGCACAGATTCCCGGTTGATCCTTTACCCAGAGGAAAGCCATCTGCGCGGCACTTAGCCCCTTCTTTTCCGCGTACTCCTTCAGTCGGGCTGCCACCCTTTTTCCTTCCTCATTGATCCGATCCTTCCAGATCCTGGCACCCCATTCACCCCGACTCCCGACAGGAGCTGGTTGACCCTCGGAGTATCGGCCAGTTAAGATCCCTCCGGCTAGAGGCGACCAGGGGATCAACGCGATCCCATGGTACTGAGCAAACGGCACCAGTTCGTTCTCGATCCGCCGATCCAGGAGGTTGTAGGGGGACTGTTCTGAAACGTACCGATTCAACAGGTACCGTTCACTCAGGGCCACCCCTTCCATGATCTTCCATGCAGGAAAGGTGGATGTACCGATGTATCGCACCTTCCCCTGACAGATCAGATCATCCAGAGCCCTGAGGGTTTCATCCTGGGGTATGGAAAAACAGGGTCTGTGCAACTGGTAGAGGTCGATATGATCCATTCCTAACCGCCTGAGGGAGTTCTCACATTCCTGAAGGATATGGTAGCGGGAAACTCCCCGATCGTTCGGACCTTCCCCCATGGGATTGTAGACCTTCGTCGCGATGAACAGTTTGTCCCGGTTCTTCATCAATTTGACGGCTTTTCCCACGATCCGTTCACTTTCCCCCTTGTTGTACACATTTGCTGTATCGATGAAGTTGATTCCCGCATCCACTGCCCGCTGAATTATACGAATAGACTCCTCTTCTGAAGTAGGATTGCCGAAGTTCATCGTTCCCAGGGCCAGAGGAGAAACCATCACCCCTGTTCTGCCGAACATCCTGTATTCCATGATTAGCTCCTTCGATTAGCTCCTTCCCCGATGCATGATAAAAGGCTCCCGGATCCGCTGGATCTTCTTTCCCTCCACCGTTCGAAAGGGATTCTTCCTGTTCCGCAAGAAAGCCCTGTAGACCTTGCATGCTTCGTAGTATCCGCCAGGCCCCCGAAAGGTTGAAGAAAGATCACACCGGTACACTTCCAGTAACTCCGGGAACCAATCCGATTCCAGCACTTTCTCGACCCGGTAGATGGGAAGAGTCTTCAAAGCCCCTGGCATCATGTGATTCCGGACGAGAAACAGCACCTTCGTGACCAGAGGCTCCCTGAATCCAAGGCGGTGAAGGAACTCCGATGCAATTCGGGTCCCTATCTCCGCATGTTTATCGAACCTTCGGCCTTCCAGCGTCTGGGCATGGGGCTTACCCACATCGTGGAGAAGGAGGGCAAGGGAGATAGCCAGATCCTGGTTCTTTCGATACGTAAAGGTTTCCGTAGTATGATCCCACACGTCCCCTTCGGGATGGTATTCCTTAGAGTGGGAAACATTCTTCAACACCTCCAGTTCCGGCCAATATCGATGAAAGTATCCCGCACGGAAAAGGAACTGCAGGCCGAAAGCCGTGTGTTTCCCTGTCAGGACCAGGGTAAGGAGATCCCTCTGGGTCTGTACGTCTAAGGGAGTAGATTCAATGAACGGTTCATTCTCCGCATGCTCTATCTGGAACCCATACCGGGCGATAAGCAGGGCAGCCTCGTACCCCAACAGAGTATCCATTGTACTCTGATCCACCCTCTTTCCCCGCAGGGTTCCATAGATCCCCTGGAGATCGAGATACTTCCCCTGGTTGGGTTCGTACAGGAGGGAAAAGAGAGGGCTCGGTGTCCATCCATGACCCTGGGATTCCAGGCATCGGAAATACACGATTGTTTCATCTGATTGTTCGAGCTCGGCATCGATGTGGTCCCTCCCCGGATACCGGAGCCCTGGGAGGGCTTTTGCCAAATCTACCAGAGAACCTTCCACCAGCACATAAAAGAAAGGGCGATTTGGAACCTTGTAGTACTGATCCAGAGCGGAGACCCCTTCATACCAGAAGGGGATCTGTGCCCTCTTTAGTTCTTCCAACGCAGCCAGCATACCCCACGCCCCTCTCTTTCTTGTTGATAATGTACTGTTTTTTTCCAGAAGATTCCACCCAGAGCCAGGAGAATGGCACATACTGTGTTATGCGGGCAGAGCTAAACTACCATTTTTTAAAGTGGTGCCAAAATTGTTGCGGTC
>CALKLC010000209.1 GCA_937991975.1 uncultured Spirochaetales bacterium
GGAGTACTGGATTATTCACCCGGACACGGGGTTTGTGTATCAGTACATTCTGAAGGAGGGCCGGTTCGGGCCTGTGCGGGAATACCGGCCCGGGGAGGCAGTGCAGAGCGCGGTATTCCCCGGGTTTTCCTGGGCTTGCCCGTGACGGCCTGAAGAAGCTCTGCTTTCCCTTACAGGGCATTCTGTTCTGGATCAGTTGATAGCTCGCAATCAAGCTTACCCACTAGATTCATCTCTAACGTAATTTTAACCTTTCATTAACATCTTTTTAAACATTCAGCACAAGTATTGATATGCAAAAAACTGTTTTGGAGAGGTCAACAATGAAAAGAAATAAATTCGGTTCTGCATTATTCCTATTAACCTTATTTTTCTTCGGCTTGATTTTGCCCTGGGGGGTATTTGCTCAGGCGAGGGGGATTCTGCACGTGTACACATCCCAGCCCACGAACCAGATGACGGAAGTGATCAAATTGTTTAATGAAAGGTACCCAGATGTCAAAATAGAGTTATTTCGATCTGGCACTACTGAAGTGATGAACAAACTGGAGGCAGAGTTTGCCGCCGGATCACCGAAAGCGGATGTGGTCCTCATTGCTGACTCTATTGCTGCTACGAAACTCAAGAACGAAGGGCGTCTCTACGCCTATAAGGAGGCTCCAATCAGGGGAATCCCCAAAGAGTTCATCGATCCCGATATGACCTTCTTTGGCACAAAAATTATCACAACAGGAATCATGTATAACACGAAACTCGCAAAAAAAGTTCCTTCCTCCTGGCAGGATTTACTGGAGCCGGACATTGCCAGAGCCACCATTATGCCGAGTCCCCTATATTCAGGAGCAGCGGTAATACACGTAGGCAGTATTGTGGAACAACCTCAGTTTGGTTGGAAGTACTACAGTATTCTTGCGGAAAGAGGCGCATCTGCAACACAAGGAAATGGGAATGTGGTAGAAGCGGTGTCTAGAGGTGAAAAGGCGTATGGCATCATCATTGAATATATGGCGATGAATGCGAAAGCGAAAGGCTCACCTGTTGATTTTGTGATCCCTCGTGAAGGGGTGAGTGTGATCACGCAACCGGTAGCCATTTTAAAGACTACAAAAAATCTATCCGCAGCAAAAGCATTTGTGGACTGGCAGTTATCCGACGAGGCCCAGCGGCAGGCAGTTCAGCAAGGGTACTACCCGATTATTCCTACGATCGATCCTCCCCAGGGATACCCTCTTCTGGGAACTGTGAAATACCTGTTTGCTGATCCAGCAGTGTTACTTCGGAAGGATAAGGAGAATAAGAAACGGTTCGCGGAGTTGTTTGGTGGTTAGAAGACTTAGCTCCTTTGCTATCAACCAGGAGCTTGTTCTTGAAATCCTTTTACTTTTCTTTTTTGGAATTATTACGCTGTGGCCCCTATCCAGGCTGGGACTGGAAATTCTTTTCTCCCGAGTACCGCCCGCAAGCTTAATCCGAGAAACCTTACTGGAGGATCCCTCTGCGATACGGGCCTTGCGGAACACGGTGGATGCGGCTATCTGGTCTTCCCTCCTTGCCGTGTTAATAGGTGGCGGAGCTGCTCTTTTGATAAGCCTATCCGACATGAGAGGCAAAGGGATTGCAACTTTTTTAGTGCTCATTCCTATGTTGATGCCATCTCAGATTACCTCCCTGGCGTGGAAAGAATTGGTGGGGTTTTTCTCTGATCCAGGTGTACAGAACCCTCTATATTCCAGACAGGGGGTAGTTCTCGTGTTGGGGGTCGAGCATTCCACCGCAGTGTTCCTGGCGGTTCGCTCGAGTCTTCGTTCCCTATCCTGGGACCTGGTGGAGGCTGCCCGGGTGTTAGGAGCAAAACCGTACAGGATTATACGAACCGTGATTCTTCCTTTGATTTTCCCTGGAATACTTGCGGGCTTCTCCCTTTCCTTCGTAGCCGCCATTGGTAACTTTGGTGTGCCCGCTCTCCTGGGGATTCCCGGAAGGTTCCCTGTTTTAACCACCCTTATATACAGGAAGTTGAATGGATTCGGAACCTCGGTGCTGAGCGAGACAGCTGTTCTGTCCCTGGTGCTGATTGTCCTTGCATGTGCCGGCCTTGCCCTTCGGGCCGCGGCTTCCCGGTCCTTTTCCGTAAAAGGAACAAAAGAGGGAACGGAGGGAACCCTACTATCTCTCGGTCGGAACCGGCTCCTGGTTGAGGCAGGGATCTGGTCGCTCTTTGCGGTTGTCTCCATCCTTCCTTTCCTGTCCCTCGTGCGGGTTTCACTGGTGCCTGCCGTAGGGGTTCCTCTGACCCTGGATACGGCTACGTTGAAACACTTCCGGTTTGTCCTGCTGGAGCAGTCTGCGGTGGTGAGGAGCTTCGGGGTGAGTTTTCGTCTTGCCCTGACGTCCGCCTGTCTAACAACACTGATAGCAATTTTCCTCGCGTACCTGTCGGAGACGCAGAAACGATTTATCGCACGGATCCTGGATATAGTGGCAGATGCACCCTATGCGATTCCTGGTATTGCGGTATCTATTTCGATGATTCTGGCTTTTCTCCCGCCTATCCCTCTCATAGGCAGCCTTTACAGTACATTCTGGATCCTGCTGATCGCCTACATATCCCGTTTTATGGCCCTTACTCTTCGGGCAGTTGTAGCAGGACTGGAACAGTTTGATCCTAAACTGGAAGAATCTGCCCAGGTATTGGGAGCAGGACTTTGGTACAGGATCTTTACTGTCATTCTGCCCTCTGTCGCTCCCTCTGCTGCAGCAGGAGCTTTGCTGGTCTTTATTGCTGCTCTGAACGAGTTGACGGTTTCATCCCTCCTCTGGTCCACCGGGAATGAAACAATAGGAGTAATGATTTACGCCCTCCACTATGAGGGGAACAGTCCCGCCGCAGCTGCTCTGTCCCTCATCAGTGTCTCCACCGTATTTTTTGCCGCAGGACTCACAAGCTGGCTGGGAAGATCTTTACCCAGGGGAGTGCTCCCATGGCAAGCGTAAAGCTGGTAAATGTTACCAAACACTTTGGGACTGTACGTGCCCTATCTAAGGTTTCTCTCGATATTTCGGAGGGGGAGTTTGTGTCTATTCTGGGCTCTTCCGGATGTGGGAAGACAACCCTTTTGCGCGTTATCGCAGGATTCCTGAACCCGGACGAAGGAACTATCGAGATAGGCGGGATGTTAGTCTCTGTAAATGGCAAAGGCCTGCCTCCTGAAAAGAGGGAACTGGGGATGGTGTTCCAGTCATATGCCCTCTGGCCTCATTTATCGGTATTCGACAATGTGGCCTACGGTCTTCGCGTGCGGCGGATTTCTAAAGCGGAAATACGTAAAAGGGTAGGAGAGGCTCTCGATCTGGTAGGCCTCTCCGGTTTTGAGGGAAGGAAACCCGATCAGCTTTCGGGAGGACAGAGACAGCGGGTATCCCTGGCACGCTGTCTGGTGGTACGTCCCAAGTTGGTCCTTCTGGATGAGCCCCTGGCGAACCTGGATGCCAACCTGCGTGTGGAAATGCAAACAGAATTGCGACGTATACAGCGGGAAAGCGGCGCTACATTCCTCTTTGTGACTCATGCCCAGGAAGAGGC
>CALKLC010000210.1 GCA_937991975.1 uncultured Spirochaetales bacterium
CAGCTCTGTATTGTGCATATGGTCCGCAATTCCCTTAAGTTTGTCCCCTACAAGGACCGGAAGGCAGTTGCTGCGGATCTCAAAAAGGTGTATACGGCAGCCAGCGAAGAAGCCGCTGCAGAAGAGCTTGAGCAGTTTGCCAAACGGTGGGATCCCAAGTACCCCATGATTTCCCGGTCATGGAACAACCGCTGGCCAGAGCTCATTCCCTTTTTCAAATATCCAGAACCAATCCGTAAAGCAATCTATACAACCAATGCTATAGAGTCACTCAATTTCTCAATCAGGAAAGTGACGAGAAACCGTTTAAGCTTTCCCACGACAGAGGCAGCACTAAAACTTGCATTTATGGCTTTGCAAAATATATCTAAAAAATGGACCATGCCGATCCGAGACTGGGGTATGGCAATGCATCAATTTAGCATCTTTTATGGTGATCGGGTATCACTATGAGAATTTCCGTTTACACAAAATTTGGGATGGCTCCTGCTCGCGGTACGGAAAGCTTTATAATGGGTAAAAAAAATGGCGTATTCTATCTTGACAGATTCCGGGCTGCACTCGCACAACGGCTACAAAGCTCCCGCGATGGTTGTACGAAAAGAGGCTTAACTACCTCTCCACTATAGCGGGGCAGATCCACTACAGGGCTGACGGTTAACTAGGCAGGCGCGCCAGGGCGGAGAGGAAAAAATCGGCGCTCCACTTGGAAAGAAGTCCCTGTTCCTGGGGCGAAATGAATGGGAGGATATCTTCTTTAGCCTGTTTCCAGTCAATCGCTTCGATCCGTTTGCTCATTTGTTCTATGTACCATGAGCGGTCCACCGCCAGGCCAAGCCCTGCCCATGGTCCAGCCTGGTCCAAGGCGGCGGAAAGGCGTCGGTAGTTTAAAGGCGTATTATTGCCCAAGTACCACAAAAAGTCATACCAGTCCCGTCCCTTTTCGTATTTTCGGCAGAGCAACGCATGGCTTTTTCCGGCAAAAAGTGTCGGGAGGGTTTCGACTGTAATGCTGCTTGGGGCAGGGAAGCCGATAAAGGCACTTTCAAATTCCCCGCCGTCCGGCGGGTTAGTGTCTATTTCAAGCTTGATGCGAATTTTTCTTTGCATGCCCTGCCTGGAAACATAAGCGAGGCGGAGCACCTTTACGATCGAATCATCCTTGATAAACGCTTTTTTAACGGTCTCGTCCGCGCGGGATTTATCCTGCAATTCAACCTTGTAGCTGTACTGCTCGAGTGTCGTACTGATGAGCGTCAAGTATTGCTGCCATGAAAAGGCGCTTTCGTACTTTTTCAGCATAAAATCCATATCCTCGGAAAAGCGCCTTAGTCCGTGGACAATACGAAGACATGTCCCACCCTGGAACGCCGCGTGCGAGAAGAAGTCGCTTGTGGAGAGCGCGAAGAGAATGAGTTCCTGGGTAATCTCGCGAATCGCCGTGAGTTCTGTTTCCGCTGAATTGGCAGTGTACCGTTTCAGTCGTTCTTCAATAATGCCGATGTTCATAGTTTTAAATCCTTCCTGAGCCCTGCTAGGAATTGCTCCACCGTGGGCGCAGTTCGATAATTTCCCTGTATGCCTTCAAAGTCGTCAGGAGTGAGCATTCCAAGTTCCTCCTCTTCTATGCGTAGCGATTCGATAAGCGGTTCCCTGCCCGTCCATTCCAGCTTATGCACATAGACATAGTCAGCGAGTGCTTTAAGAGGACTCGCAAGTAATGCGCTCACTCCATCAATCAAGACCGTCTCCACTCCGCAGAAAAACAGGGCTTGCGGAATACGCTTGAAGGAAAAGCGTCCCAGCGGCGTATCAAAGTCAGCCGAGTTTTTGGAGGTCGCTGATGTTATCGTAGCAACGCCTTCGGGAATCCAGCCATGGCTACTGAGCGCGTATTCCATGCTGACATAGGACGGGTAGTAAAGCCGGTTTGCAAGGCTTGCGAGGCTGAGCGGCCATTTCCGCAATGCGGGGCTTAACGTATAGAGACCCCGTTTGATCTGAATAAGATCGCCTGACTTCATGGCACGCTTTACCAAATTATACCGAATACCATCGTCAGGCTCGATATTTTGGATGTCAGCGGCAGAGAAAACGGGTTGTTCAAGTGTTTCCAATAGCCTACGAATTAGTTTATTCATACTAGTAACTGTCATTATACGACAGTTACTAGTATGGCGCATAAACGTTCAAATTGCAAGCGATACACGCGCGCTACTTTGTTAATGTGGACTTCCCCCGGTTTAGTGGACAAAAGGTACCTTCCGACTCGGCACTTCCGATGCTGGTCAGGAGCATGTCGCGAAAGGGCAACTGCTCTGACAATGACTGTGCGGAATCCTTTTTCAAGACGTTGAAACGGGAAGTGGAAGAACTGGACGGACGGGAATCCCGCCGGAACGTTAAGTCGGCAATGTTCGAATACATCGAGGTATACTATACTCGGATCAGGCTGCACTCGCATAACGGCTACAAAGCTCCCGCGATGGTTGTACGAAAAGAGGCTTAACTACCTCTCCACTATATCGGGGCAGGTCCAGCCTCAATGCAAGCATCGCAGCTCGTCCAGTACGGAAAGCTTCATAATGATTTCACAAAACTGGCGTATACTATCCATGTTGCCTCATCCAAAAATCTAACCCTGAGCTTTGGAATGCCTCATCATAAATTCTAACCCTAGCGTACACACATACTAGTAGTGTTTTCTTTCTCTTTTTGCTTCTTTTTCTCTTTCTTTGTGAATCCTGTGGATTTGTGGATATCCTCCTTTGCCCGATTCGGATTCGCTGGATGAGGACCTGTGCCATGCACTTTCTGTCGTTGGAGTTGGATCAGTCGATCTACGGCCTGGTCCACCAACCGTTTTACCTTCAGGAGGTGTAGCTGGGAGGCTTGCTGCCGAAGTGTCTCCTTGACCCGTTCATCCACTTCCTGATCTTCGAGTAGCCTCTGGTATGGAGTCTTCGGCGAGTCGTACCGTTTCTTCACCTGGCAGCCCGTCCGATCCTTCTGCACCAAGCGTACCGAGGGGTAGAAGAAGTTCAGTAGCAGACACAGAGGCGGGTACACCTCCTGTAAGGCTGTGTATTCGGAATCGGTATCATACCGAGCATACCCTACATACCTACGCACCGCAACATCATTTTTCTGCTCCACGAAGCAGTTGTCGTTCTTGCGGTAGGGTCGCGCTCGGGTGAAGGTGACCTGATGGGTCTTGCACCAATCCACTACCTGCTGGTTGAGGAACTCACCCCCGTTGTCGCTGTCGATCCCCCGCAGGGGGAATGGTAGGGTAGAGGCTATCTGCTCTAAGGCCTCTTTGACCCATCGGTGGGCCCGGTTACGAAGCGCCCGTAGCTCTACCCACCCACTGGCCACATCGGTAAGGGTGAGGGTTTGGCAAAACTCTCCTCGACTACTGCCTCCATCGTGGCTAACCGTATCCAACTCACAGAATCCCACTCGCCGCTCCTCCCAAGGGTAGAACACCCGGATGGGAATCTGATGGCGAAGGAGGCTACCGGCTCGGGTACGGCTACGGCCCTTCAGCGCGAGCCTCTTACGCTCCGGGCGCAGCATCCGGTCGATCGTGGCAGGGCTCACCTGCAACAGCTTCTCCCGAAGGCTTCTCTCAATCCCTAGCTCTGCTTCCCCGATCAACATGTCCAGGTTGGCGCGCATCAATACCGCTAACCGTTTGCCGCAGAGGTAGTCAAACAGCTCCCAGACCCTCCGCACCGCTTCCCGAACCCTCTCATCGTATACCCGCCTACCCTCCCGCTTCTTCCTCCTTCGGGGCGCCCCGACCACAAACCGCACCCGTTGCCCGTGGATCCATTGGATGCACTCCTTCCCCCAGGTAGAAAGCAGATGGATCGCGTACTTACGGTGGTAGCCGGTAAGCTGCGTAAACTCATCGAGAATCCTCTGTTTGTCCCTCTTGCTTCCCTGTTGGTAGCGGGAAGCGATCTGTGCCGTGATGGCTTGTTTTTCCTTCATCCGTAACCCCATGGTGATCCTCCGCTGGTACTACTGTACCGGCAAGGAGTGTCTCAGGGTTAGATTTTTGGATGAGGCATTACATTCATTTGGGTTAGAATTTCAATGAGGCAACGCGGAATATTGACATTCTCCATTACAATTGGTATGTTTGCGTTAGACAGTTTTGGGCATCTGGGAAAAAGAGTCGCCATGTCGACTCTTTTTTTATATCTGTCCGTTTTGGAATGAAGGAATGAAGGATCTGGATAGAGAGATACTGGAAGATGTGGAACCTGTTCTGGAAGGAATGGGGTACTTCGCCGTTGAGATTCGAACGGTAGTCCAGAAATCAGGTCCGCGAGTGTACGTAGTTATTACCAAAAAGGGCGGGGTGAACATCGATGATACAGCAGAGGTTCTCCAGATCTTAAGGCCCAGGATTCAACTTTTACTGGATACTCAGGATGTATACCTGGAAGTTTCCTCGCCGGGTATCGATAGGGTGTTGAAAGATTCACGTGAGTATCGGGCCTTCGTCGGCAGAGGAGTAAAAGTCCTGAAGGAGGGAGAGAAAGAATGGCTTGGGGGAGTGATCGATTCAGTAGAGAAGGATCTTCTACATCTCAGAAAGGATGACCGAAGGATCACGATTCCCTTTACACAGATAAAGAAGGCAAAGCTTGATTATACAGAGGAGGTTCATAGACCATATGACGTCTGATCTTGCCGATGCGATTCGAATGCTGGTACAGGAAAAAGGAATTTCTGAGGAACTTGTACTAAAAACCATTGAGGATTTTTTACTGGCTGCATACAAGAAAAAATTCGGAACCATGGAAAACGCTGTGGTACGCTTCAGTGAGGATGGTTCTGAAGTGACCGTCTTTGCAAGAAAAAGAATCGTGAACGACGATGAAGTAGAGGATCCGGTGCTGGAAATCGGTATATCCGAAGCGAGAGAACTGAGCGAAGATTGTGAAGTGGGGGATGAACTGCTGATCGAAATCAGTCCCAAGGAGTTCGACCGGGTGGCAGTACAGACCGCAAAGCAAAAAGCCCGGCAGACTCTTCGTGAAATCCAAAAAGACACTCTCTACTCCGAGTTCAAAGATAAAGTTGGGGAAATGATCATTGGATACTATCAACGGGAAAGGAACGGGAACATCTATGTGGATCTGGGAAAAACTGAAGGGATCTTGCCAAAAAAATACCAGTCTCCTCGGGAAACCTATCGTCCCAATGATCGGATCAAAGCCCTTATCTATGAAGTGAACAAGACTCCTTCGGGGCTCCAGATCATTCTATCCCGCACCCATACCGAATTCGTGAAACGGATTTTCGAGCTGGAAGTTCCGGAAATCTATGACAAGACCGTGGAAATCTACAAGATCGTTCGGGAAGCGGGTTACCGCACAAAGATTGCAGTGTATTCTACTCGGGAAGATGTGGACCCTGTGGGAGCCTGTGTAGGACTGAAGGGTGTCCGTATCCAGGCGATCGTGCGGGAGTTGGAAGGGGAAAAGGTGGACATCTTGAAGTACGATACGGATCCGCGGGTATTCATTCGGAATGCCTTATCTCCAGCCGAAGTCTCCCAGGTAATCATCCTGGATGAAGGCAAGAGGCAGGCTCTGGCCGTGGTCCCGGACAACCAGCTATCCCTCGCCATCGGGAAACAAGGGATGAACGTACGGCTTGCGAACCGGCTGGTAGATTGGATGATCGATGTAAAAACAGAGTCGCAATTTGCCGAAATGGATATTTCCGCAGAAACGAAGAAAGCGGTCTCCGCTCTATTCGGTGAAATCAGGGAACCTGCGGGGGAAGAAGAAATCTCCTTGATTTCCGAACTCCCCAATATCCCTGCTCCTATCGTAGAAAAATTAAAATCCCATGATATAGAGCTGATCGAGGATTTGATCGAGTTGAGCAACGAAGAGCTCCTTAAAATGGGGCTCGAAAGCCAGGAGATCCATACGTTGCGGAGTATTCTGGCTGAAACCATAGAGATCGTGCAGGAAGAGCCGCCAAAGCCCATCGAGACAGGAAAACCTAGTGAAGGGACATCCGAAGAGGAAGAGACCTACGAGTGTCCTGAGTGCGGGGCTCCCATTACGCTGGACATGACGACTTGTCCAAATTGCGGAGTTGGTTTAAGTTTTGAAATCGAAGAAGAGGAACAGCAAGAATAGATATGACAGAAGAACAGGACAAACAGAAACCGAAAATCGCACTGATCAAACATAAGAAGGAAGATCCGCCTCCTGCCCCACCTCCCATACAGGAAACAAAGAAGAAGGTCGTAGTAGTCAAGAAAAAGGTGGTGGTCAAAAAGGCGCCTCCCCTGGAACAAGGTGCTCCGGCGCCTCAGGAACAGGTTCCTGCCTCGAAACCTTCGGAAGTTGTGCAGCCGGAAAAAGTAAAGTCGAACATCACAGAAGAGAAAGCTACAGTCGAAACAGTACAGAGAGAGCCTGTTATCGAAGAGAAGCCGGCAGAGGAAACGACAGCACAACAACCCGCCCGAACAGAATCCTTCTCACCAACCAGGATAGAGCCAAAGAGCGAAGCACCCATTGCAGAACAGAAACAGGAAGTGAAAGCAAAGCCGGATTCCCCATCGCCTGAAAGATCCGTATCCGCTAAAACGACTCCGGCTTCTCCAACCTCCGCACCGCCCAAGCAACCACAGTCTTTCCCTACCAAACGGCCTCCTCAGGAGTATGGTACGTCCTATCGAGGCCAGGATCGAGGTCAGGATCGAGGCCAGGGAAGGGGTTATCCGGGCAAAGGGGCCTACCCCTATGGGGATCGCGGAGGGGATCGTTCATCCCGTCCGGGCGTTCCGGCAGGCTCGAGGCCAGTAACGTATTCCCGAACCGGGGGAAGAGCCGGTGTTGTCGGCGGTAAGCCTGTCAATCCTCCTGTCAAACCAGTTGCACCGCCCCCTGTGCCTGCAGAAGAGAATAAAGGGGTCAGCAAGAAGGTCTTCAAGGCCAAAAAGAAGGAGTTCGTAAAGCACGAAAAGATCCAGGAAAAAGAGATCCAGCTGAAGAAAAAAACGGTTACCCGCACCAACCCGGTACCCAAATCGATCGATATTATGGAGGTAATCACTGTTTCGGAGCTGGCTCGCAAGATGAACCTCAAGGCCTCTGAGTTGATTGCCAAGCTCATGTCCATGGGAATGATGGTTACCATCAACCAGCAGATCGATGCGGAAACTGCGGCGATCCTGGCCGCAGAGTATGATTGTAAAGTGAACATCGTTTCCCTCTATGACGAAACAGTAATCCACACGAAAGAAGACAGGGAAGAAGAGTTGCAGAAACGTCCCCCCATTGTTACCATCATGGGACATGTGGATCATGGAAAGACGAAACTTCTCGACGCCATCCGAACCTCTAACGTAGCAGAAGGCGAGTATGGGGGAATCACCCAGCACATTGGTGCATACATGGTGGTGGCAGGGCAGGAAAAGATCACCTTCCTCGATACCCCCGGGCATGAGGCTTTTTCCATGATGCGAGCACGGGGAGCCCAGATCACGGACATCGTAGTACTGGTAGTAGCTGCCAATGATGGGGTAATGCCTCAGACGGTGGAGGCTATAAACCACGCAAAAGAAGCGAAGGTACCCATCATTGTAGCCATCAACAAGATCGATCTGCCCGATGCAAACCCGGAACGGGTTAAAAAACAACTTTCAGAATACGACTTAATCCCGGAAGAATGGGGTGGAAAGACCCTCTATGTGAACGTTTCGGCCCTGAAAAAGATCGGGATTCAGGAGTTGTTGGAGACCATTCTACTTCAGGCAGAGATGATGGACCTGAAAGCCAATTACAACTGTGCGGCAGAGGGGAAGGTTGTAGAGTCGAAAATCGACCATGGACGAGGAATCGTTGCCACCGTCCTTATTCAGAGGGGTACTCTACGGATCGGTGATACCTTCGTAGCCGGGATATATCCTGGAAAAGTTCGGGCTCTCTTTAACGACCGGGGGGGTAAACTGGAAGAAGCCACCCCCAGCATGCCGGTAGAGGTGCTTGGATTTACGGGGATTCCGGAAGCGGGAGACCCCTTCCAGGTCACAGAGAATGAAAAGATTGCCCGCCAGATCGGGGACAAACGTCAGGAATTGAAGAAGATCGAAGAAGCGCGGAACCTGAAACGGATTACTCTAGACAACCTGTATGAAAGCATCAAGGAGGGGGAAGTTCAAGAACTGAAGGTGATCATCAAGGGGGACGTGCACGGTTCTGTAGAGGCCCTCAAGGGTGCTCTGGAAAAACTCAGTACATCCGAGATCCGACTTTCTGTGATCCATGCCTCTGCGGGTGCGATAAATGAAGGGGATGTGCGCCTGGCCAGCGCTTCGAACGCCATCATCATCGGCTTCCATGTACGCCCCACACCGAAGGCTCAACAACTTGCAGAAGTAGAGAAAGTTGAAATCCGTAAATACAATATCATCTATGATGCGGTTGACGATATCCGGGCAGCGATGGAAGGTCTCCTGAAACCCGAACTGAAAGAAGAAACTCTCGGTACGGTGGAAGTTCGGGAGGTATTCAAAGTACCGAAAGTGGGTACAGTGGCAGGCTGCTATGTGACTAGCGGGAAAATTCGCAGGAATGCCCAGGTACATGTCATTCGTGAAGGAATCGAGATCTACACGGGTAGGATTGCTTCATT
>CALKLC010000211.1 GCA_937991975.1 uncultured Spirochaetales bacterium
GACATCCGGAGTTTCACCACCATTTCCGAAGCGATGGCTCCGGACGATCTGGTAAACTGTCTGAACCGCTATTTTACCATCATGGTGGATATCATCATGAATCGGAATGGTATCATCGATAAATACATAGGGGATGCCATCATGGCCTTCTGGGGAGCGCCGGTCAAACATGATGACGATGCCCTGCAGTCCGTACTTGCGGGTCTGGACATGCTGGAGGCAGTAAAAGTATTCAATCAGAAACAGAAAGAAATAGGAAAACCCGAGTTCAAGATCGGTATCGGAATCAACTATGGAGTGGTAACCGTTGGGAATATCGGGTGCGAACGAAAGATGGATTACACCGTTATCGGAGATATGGTAAACCTTGCCTCCCGGATGGAAGGGCTTACCAAAACCTACCATCAGGAACTCCTTATTTCCGAGTCCCTCCACATGAAAGTGAAGGATCATCTACCCTGGCGTTTACTGGACACCGTGGCAGTAAAAGGGAAAACCCGGGGAGTAAAAATTTACACAGTAAGACGTTCTTTGACCCCGGAGGAAGAACGGAGATGGGCCCTTCATAACGAAGGGATGGAGTTGTACTATGCCCGGAAGTTCAACGAGGCAGCCTCCCGATTCCAGGCAGTGCTGGATGAGGATCCGGAGGATTTCAATGCCCGGCAACTTCTGGAACGGTGTTTAGAGTACGCCAAAGATCCTCCCCCCGAAGGGTGGGATGGCGTAGAAGTAATGAAGAGTAAGTAAGCTGCGGGAGACAAACGTGATACTTCGCCCCAGGTTTACCGCTATCATGTTGCTTTTCCATGTCGCAAGTCTCCTCTATGCTCAGGAACGGACCTTCACCGTACTCCTCCTACCTCCCAAACCGATCACACAGACGGAGGATGGATTAGCGTACCTGCCGGTTCTTTACCGATCGCTGGAAGAACAGTTGACCTTGCGGAAGTTCGAAGTGTTTCCCCGTGAGCGTATCCAGTCCAATCCGGAGTTCCAGGCCATCGCAGGAGAAACCTTCCTTCCCGCAGAACGGGTGGTTCCTATTGGACGTGCCCTTGAGGCCAACGTTGTGGTAACCACGACGTATGGACTGGAGGGAAACCGGTTGTTTATTCACATCAAGGGATTCGATGTGCGAACTTCCCGGTTGGCTGCTGCCACTTCGGAAACCGGGTTTGCGGGGCTGGCCGGGTTCTCTTTGAGCGAGCAATCGGCCCTTCGGTTTGCCGAGAGTCTGTCCGGGTACAGGGAAACGTACGACCCGAATGAACCTATCACGCTGGAAGCAATCGCCTCCCTTGTGTTTCAATCCGCCGATGAAGGAATGCGGGTCAGTCTCGATGACCGGGGTCCTTCGGGGACAATCTTGCAGGGAGAATGGGAAGCCCCCTACGTGCCCTTCAGGGTTAACAGTAAGATCCTTGTGTATAAAGAAAAAGATGGATACTATCCAGAGGCGGAGCAAGTGGTTCTCCACCCTGGTGAAAATCGGATTCTACTTCGACCCTTACAGAAAAAGTACAGGAACGAGGTGGGCGTGGGCTGGACACTGGGGGAAGCCTGGGGCGCTGCATTAGAGTACCGACGGTACCTGGAACCCGATTACCTGTTCATATCTTTCACTGAACGTTTCTATGTCCAGTACGATACTTTGACGGGGAGTCGTCCGGTTTTCCACAACGATGCATCCCTGTCCCTCGGCGGGTATCTGTTCAGCTCCTATAAAGACAGATTTCGAATAGGAGTTTCCCTCGGTGCAGGGGTAGTCGTTACCTCATTCACTGTATCGGAGATGCCGATCTATACGGATTATTACCTCAATCCGGGGAGTCCTTTCCTCGAGTTAAACTATAACCCGTGGGCGGTATTCCTGTTACTCCGAGTTCAGTATGGGTTGGGGATGGGGAACAACTTTCTTGGACGGGGATTCTTTACCATTCAACAGGGAGGAGTCCCCATCACCGTGGGGGTACGTAGAAAATGGTAGGGCGACTTGTATTACTACTTAAAAACAGAAAGCTTCTGCTTCTCACCCTTTTGGGATTCTCGCTCCTTATAGCATCCTGCAGAGGATACTTTTCCTCCACGATCTATCCGGCCTATCTTCAGCGAGCAGACAAAGTGATCCATCTTGCGGATATACCAGAACTTTCCAGCGCGTTGAAGGGCAAATCCTTTCAGGCTCGAGTTCGATCCTTCTCCTTTGATTCTGAAAGGTTCATAGGAATACAAGTTTTATTCAAAGAAAACAGTATGGATGATCTCCTCATCGTATTAACAGGTGATCTTCGGTATAAGAAGACCTATGACCGATCGGATTTCGAGCTCCCTCCGGGGTACAAGTTCGGTACCCTCTTTAGCGAAGGGTATGGGAAACGGATCCTGATCGGCTTCGAATATGGGGGAGGGGACCCGACCCTTCGATCGCAACTGGTGGCCTTTGATCCTACCGGAAAAGAAATTTTCATCAAACAGACCGATCCCGATGGTGTGTGCGTATCTTTCCAGGGGGGAATTCCGACAGAGGAAGCAGGAGGAGGAACCTGGATCGCGCAGGTTTTCAATCAGAACACCTTGAATTTTACTCTGTTACCGGCTAACTATAGTCCCCCCACACCTGCTCCCCCCGCTTCGGGAACGAATGTTTCTGTATTCGCATACAATTATCCCCAGTTCGTTCTTTCCCAGTACGTGAAAGACCCTGAAAGGAATCTGGCAGCCCTCCTCTTCCGTTCGGTCTCCGATAGCTCGGGCACCGGGTGGGTGGTCTATCGCCTCCCTATCGGCGCTCCTGCCAATACGACCACCCCTCTCATAACGATGCCTCCTTCTTTCGGCTTGTACGGCACCTTTGACATGGATCAAGTCTATCGGGACGACCTTTTTTTCTATACAGTGGACGGGATCGTACGGCTGAGCGATCAAGGGCCCTGGTCCTTGTTTCCTTTTTATGTCGATCCCACTTTTTCGAGTTTGACTGTCTCCTCTTCTGATTTGGAAGGTCCGGAGATCCGTATCGAGGATTCCCAGGTGTATCATTTTTCCGTGGATGGAAAGTGGTTCTATGTCTTCGATACGGACAAGCTACGGGTAACCCGTGCGCGGACGTGGTGGTAGGGAGTATGGGTATGCATAGGCCAGTGTGGAAACCGTTCCTGATCGCAGGACTCCTCTCTATCTTCGGTCTTTTCCCTATTTTCCAGGAGAATGGGTGGGCGCAGACCTCGACAGCGGAGCCAGGAAAGGAGGGTACCCAGCAAGGGTCGGGCGAAGAACCCTCCTACCCTGCGAGGAAAGTGATGGTATTTTTCCGCACCGAAGGGATGGGTTCGGAAGAATCCACCATCTTCTACGACTCCCTCGTGATCTATCTGCAGGGGAATCTTTACAACAAACGGATTGTAGAAGGATTCCCTATCCGGGGGCCCGATTCCTTGAATGACAGGGCCAGCGTGTCCTACAGGCGCGCGTGTGATTCCTGGATCCTCGTGGAAGTGAACAAACAGGCAGACAAAATAGAAGTTGCCTATAAACTGTACGATATTCCTTATGAGATCTATAGGGCCGAATCGAAGTTTTCTGCCGAGTTTCCCTCGGCCCGGGATCGTTCCACCTTTTTCTGGAAACCCATTCGAGAGATTCTTCGAGAACTGCCCCCCTTGCCGAAAGATCCAGTGTTTACCCTTCGAGGGGTTCCTGGAACCAGAGTGTTCGGATTGCCGGGAGGAATCAAGGAGTTGAACGCCCAGGGGAAGGCCACCTTTTCCGCTTCCACTCCAGCTACCTATCGGTTGCGAGCGGAGAAAGTCGGCTACGAACCTCTCGAACAGCAGGTGTTGCTGAAGGAAAAGGGAGGAGAGATCCTCCTTGACCAGAAACGGGGGGCGCTGGTAAATATGGATCTTTCCCTCTGGAATGGTCAATTCCCTGCCTTTTATCTGGGACTCTTTCCCATACCGAACTCCCTTTTCCTGAAGTTAGGGTTTACCAGCTTCTTCTCTGGAATAGGACCGTTCCTGACAAACGATTCGAAGTTCGAGCCCTTTGTTTCCTACCCCCTGTTGACCATGGATTTCCAGATGGGCGGGTACCTGAGTGCACCCGATGCAACGGTTCGGGTGTACATAGGAGCGGGGGGAGTCATACGAATATTCTTTTCCGAGCTTCGAACAATGCTGGATCCTGTGCTGCCGTACGGAGGGTACCCGTTGGTTGGTATCGAGTATGCTCCGAAAGGGGGAAATAGCGTATTTTTCGAATACACTCCAAGGATTTACTATCTGGAGGCAAAAGCTACGGGGACTGTTCCTCTAGATTCTTACCTTCAAACAGCCTTTTTTAAGGACAGTTTAATTACGGGTGTAGCCGTGCAGGACTGGTTCTGGCTGGATTTGATTTCCTTTCGTCTGGGATACAGGGTACGACTATGAAACAGAGATGTGCGGCGAAACAGGTAAAACGCTATAGGATCTTTCTCTGCCGCGCCCTTGTTGCGGCCGGGTGGGGCGGCACCCAACCCAGAGATAGAATCAGCAGCAGCGCCAGCATCAAAAGAAGAGCTAGAACAAGCAACAGAACCAGAATTCGCACCTGGAAGCCGGCTCGAACAAAGAGCACACAACTCACAGCGATCCCCA
>CALKLC010000212.1 GCA_937991975.1 uncultured Spirochaetales bacterium
TCTTCTCCACTTCGTACCCTTCTTTGAAGGTTACCAGATGAACGTATAGCTGATCTTCTGTCTCTGACAGAATATTCATATACGTTTCATTCCCCGGGTGTGATTTCACTTTATATTGAAACATACATTCCTCCGGATTCAATTGTTCTACAGTATACGTATCGTCTGAAATTCCATCGTATCTTAGCTTTTCATCATTCCTTGAGTATATTCAATCCGATAGGTATGGAAAGGAAACTCAAAGTATGCATTCATGCTACGGTGTCAGAGATCCCAAAAGAGCACTGGAATGCTCTGGTGAACGAAGAGGATATCCCGTTCCTGGAGTGGGAATGGATTGCTGCATTGGAGGGTTCTGGAAGCATATCTCCTGAAACGGGTTGGCAGCCCTGCCATATTACCCTCTGGGACAGGGGTAGACTCGCAGGAATAGCCCCTTTTTATATCAAACACCATAGTCAGGGCGAGTTCGTATTCGACTATTTCTGGGCCGAAGCAGCCGGAATGCTGGGCAAATCCTACTATCCCAAGCTGGTGGGAGTTATACCTGCTACTCCCGCGGTTGGGTATAGATTCCTGACAGCCCCCGGGTACGATCCTCTAGAAATGCAAAAAACCATCCTGGATGTGGCAGAACATCTGTGCCGTAGCCAGGGGATTCGAGGGATCCATATCCTCTTTCCTGCCTCCAGGTGGGGGGAGCATCTTTCTTCCATGGGCTTTGTTCCCTGGAAGCACCACCATTACGTATGGGAAAACCCGGGGTTCAAGGATTTTTCCCAGTACCTGGCAGGTTTTACAAAATACCAGCGGAAGAATATTCGAAAAGAACGGAAAGAGGTAATAGACGGAGGATTCAGAATCCGGATGCTTCCCGCACCAGAAGCCGACAAAAGCATCTTTCAGCACATGTTCCAGCTGTACACCCGTACGAACGATAAGTTTGTCCCCTACGATGCCAGATACGTGAATGAAGATTTTTTTCTAAAACTGTACGAAATGTTTACCCATCGGATCCTGTTCGTGGAAGCATCTTATCTGGATACGTTAAATAGCCCCCTCGCCCTGGCTCTCCTGGTACAGAAAGGAACTTCTCTATGGGGACGGTATTGGGGAACCTATCAGGATGCAAAAGATCTTCATTTCGATGTCTGCTACTACACCCCTATACAGTATGCCATAGAGAGAGGGTTAAAAACCTTTGATCCAGGTGCGGGATCCCCCCATAAGGTCCGAAGGGGATTCCTGGCTCATCCTCACTACAGCTACCATCGATTATTCGATCCATTACTAGATAAAGTGTTTCGGGCAAATATCGGTACGGTAAACCAGATGGAACAAGAAACGATCGAGGAACTCAACCAGTTATCCCCCTTGAAATCAGATCTACGGAGATCAATTCTGCTCCCTCCGGAACTCCACCCAGAGGGGTAAGTGATCCGAGTATGAAGGGTTCGGACCTCCGGAAGCGGAAAGCAGATAGGGAAGGGCAACTACCCGAAAGCGAGAATACACCAATCGAGGCGGCCTCAGAAGATTAGCGGAAAGCAACACATGATCGATTGTTTCCCAGTTTCCCCGATACCAGTAGGATCCTTTCCCCGTACTCTCGGTTAACCAGGGGGAATAGAGAACGTATGGATCAGCATCGGGTTTACTCGAAGCCGGATCCCTCGATACTACTAACGTCTGCGTAGCAAGGGTTGCCACTTCCATAGGAACCAAAGCCGTAGGATAACGCCCCCCCACACGATCGTACTCATCGATATTTTCGTTCAAATCTCCCATGACCAGAATTTCCCGGGAAGGATCCTCTCGGAGAAGAACTTCGATCCTGTTTCGTAGCAGTTCTGCCGCAGCCACACGATTCTTCTCTGTCGCCTCGGCCCCTTCTGTCTTTGATTTAAAATGGCAGAGGAATATGGAAACCGGATGCCCTCCGCAGTCCACTTCGACTTCCAGGATTGGCCTTTGGGGAAACCCCCTCGGGACAGGTTGATGGGTCTTACAGCTAAGCACAGGTAACCGTGTGATGAACCCCAATCCGATCGCGGCATTGGGGGGTACCACAGCCGTATACCTAATATAACCCATCCGTGGCAGGTACAAATCTATCAGATCTTTTAACACTCGTTCATTCTCGATCTCATAAAGGCCCAGGAAATCTGCTCCACCTGGTGAGGAATCATGGATTACCTTGCCCAGGTTTTCTAGTTTCTTGAGATACTGAGTACGGCTCCATTTCCCATTCGCAATACTGTACTCGACGTATTCGGTACCCTCATCCTGATCATCGAAAAGATTATGTACGTTGTAGGATAGGAAGGTGAAAGTGGAGTTATCGTCCTGCTCCTCCCAGTGAAAGGAACAGCCCCCACAGGAGGGGAAGAGAATCAGAATGGATAGTAAAACAATCATTTCCACTGGATGCATCGAACACGGCCGACTTAGAATACCCTTCATCGTGAAGCCCCCTTTGGATCCGCTTTTTCACGGGGCAACGACCTGACCGATTCTTAGACGAGTTTTCTACATTGATCCAGGCTTTCCCTAGGATCCGGTCTTGCCTGCGTCTTGCCCCTCTAAGGTATTAGCGGATCTTTTCTAGGTAAGACAACACGATTTGCGTTTCTGCTTCAGGATTTGCTGCCAGAGGATGGAAGGACGTTCCTTCGATAGCCTCGAAGGCTTCTATGTACCGCCGGGAAACTGCCATTCGAACTTCGATGGGAATTGCAGGGGAGTCACCATTCCCCTGGAAACCTTTAGAAAGTAACCAGGCTCGAAAGTATTCCTTATCCAATTGCCGTGGCTCTACTCCTGTAGTGAGGGATTCCTCGTAGGAACTTGCGTACCAGTATCGGGAAGAATCAGGGGTATGGAGTTCATCCACCAGGTATAGGGTCCCATCATCCGCAAGGCCGAACTCATACTTCGTGTCCACCAGAATCAATCCCCGTTTTCGGGCGATCTCTGTACCTCTACAGAACACGGCCAATGCCTTTTCCTTTACCTCTTCCCACAGGGCAGGTGTAAGGATCTTTCGGCTTAGAATTTCCTCTTCTGAGATAGGTTCATCATGAGTGCCCACAGCCTCTTTGGTGGAAGGGGTTACGAGGGGTAGGGAGAAAGGCTCGTTTTTCTTCATCCCTCTGGGCAGATGGATCCCTGAAACAGGCTTTCCCTCCTGATACGCCCGGTATGCAGAACCAGTGAGATACCCCCGCACTACCACCTCCAGCGGTAATACCCTCGTTTTTTTTACCACTACTGTCCGGGGAGAAAGTTCCTCCAGGATGTGATTGGGGACGATATCAGATACCTTCGCAAACCAGGAACAACTGATCCGATTCAGGATCTCTCCTTTGTGGGGAATCGTGGTAAGCACCCTGTCAAAGGCAGAGATCCGATCCGTGGTGGTCATGAGGAGCCGATCCCCAAGGTCGATGATGTCTCGCACCTTGCCACGATAGAGGGGTACTGCAGAAGGCAACACCAACTGTTCCAGGCAACCGTTTTCCATACCTGACTCTCGTAGGCCTTTTGGTTTCTATCCTCACACAGGAAGGTCCGAACGGCTGCGGATGATTCTACCAATAAGGCCGTAGTTCTTCGCTTCATCCGCATCCATCCAGAAGTCCCGGTCTGTGTCTTTCTCGATCTGCTCGAGGGGTTTCCCTGTTTCTTCAGCAATGAAGCGATTGATCCGATCACGTACCTTTTCCAACTCCCTTGCATGAATTTCAATTTCCGTCGCTACACCCCGCATTCCACTCAACGGTTGATGAATCAGGTAATGGGAATTGGGAAGGCCGAATCGGCGCTCTTTGGATGCCCCTAACAACACCAGGGCCCCTGCTGAAGCCACAAGTCCCATCCCAACCGTGTAAACTTCTGGCTTGATAAACCGCATCATGTCGATGATTGCATAGCCGGCGTCCACATCTCCCCCCGGGGTATCGATGAAGATCTTAATAGGGCTTTCCCCTTCTGCCTCCAGGAGCAGAAGTTGCCGGATCGTACGTTCTGCCAGGGTTTTATTGATCTCTCCCGCAAGGATGATCGTTCGAGTTTTCAGAAGCCTCTGGAATAGGGCTTCCCCCTCTGGGGGCCTTTCTTCCCTTTCTTCGTTTTCTTCGTGAAATCGTGCCATGAATCACTCCTACTTGATGGAAACATTCCCATGTAATATACCAATAGAACCATAGAGGGTAAAGAATGCCGGAAACGGAAACGAAGAAAAAGAGCGGAGTAGTGGCAGTTGTGGGGAGACCGAGTTCGGGGAAATCTACCCTTTTGAACCATCTATGCGGTCAGAAAGTTGCCATTACCTCGCCCGTCCCGCAGACCACCCGCAATCGGATTCGGGGGATCCTTACCACTGCAAGAGGGCAGTTAGTCTTCATCGACACACCCGGTTACCATAAATCAGAGAAGAAGTTCAACCTCTATCTGAAGAACATGGTGGAAGAAACCATCCAGCAAGTGGATATCCTCTTATACGTGATCGATACCAGCAGGCCACCAGGAGAGGAGGAAGAACTGATTTCCCAAAAAATCTCCACCTTTCAAGGGCATATTCTGGCAGCATTGAATAAGATCGATGTGAAACCAACCTTCATAGAACAAGTCCTCCTGTTCCTATCGCTTCGCATACCGAAGGCATCCCTTTTCCGTGTCTCCGCTGTAACTGGAGAAGGGATTCCCCCCCTTATCCAGGCTCTTTTCGACGCGGCACCGGAAGGGGATCTCCTCTATCCCGAAGAGTTCTACACAGACCAGCCTCCAGATTTCCGGATTGCTGAAATCATTCGAGAGAAGGCTATATGGGAAACCCGCCAGGAAGTACCTCACGCCCTTTACGTTGAAATTTCCGACATGGAAAAACGGGAAAACGGTTCCCTCTGGGTGAGAGCCTTCCTTGTGGTAGAACGGGAGTCTCAAAAAGGGATCCTCATCGGCAAAGAGGGTTCGAAGATCAAGACAATCAGGTTATCAGCAGAAAAGGAACTGGCAGAACTATTCCCCTATCCTGTGCACCTGGACCTCAGGGTAAAGGTAGATGCCAAGTGGAGGCAGAACGATAAACTCCTAACCCGCCTCTTTCGTTGATTAATTAGGAATAGAGAGGAGTATTTTCCGCTCCCCTTCTCCTTCCGTAGTCGAGGGAATAATACCCTTACGGAGCAATCTTTCCAGGAACAATTCATAGATTGGTCTTGTTTTCAGTATTTCTGAGGCAAGGTAGGAGATAGCCGAGATCGTTACGAG
>CALKLC010000213.1 GCA_937991975.1 uncultured Spirochaetales bacterium
TTTTAGCCCCCCGATTGGTACAAAAAGCAGTCTGAGGGGTTCTATGGTTGAGGATTCGCGTGCTTCCCGCCCTATTGGCCTCTATGTCCCGCATACGGGTATACCCCTTCTTACTCCCCTTCTCGATACGCTATTCCCGAAACAAAATCAGAATAGGGGTTCTCCCATCGAGGCGTTCCATTTGAGTATGGATCGGATAAATACCCACTCCTATTCCGCCACAGGAAGGATCCGTTTTCAGCGGGAAGAGCAAGCTCGATCCATGTCTGTACTGATCCGGATTGTCTTGGCTGGAATGTTCCTGCAGCAGGAACAAAAAGGAGTCCCGAACTCAGTCCAGATTCAGGTGAATGGGCCATCCATTGAATTTGCGGGAATTCCCCTCTCGATGGAAGCGATTGCCCAATTCATCTGTTCCATGGTAGATACAGTCACGAGGACTCCTCCATGGTAACGATTGGAATCATGGACTACAAAGCAGGAAATATTCGCAGTGTTCTCACAGCCGTCCAGTACCTGGGGGCTAAAGGGATCATTTCTGATGACCCTGCTGTTCTCAAAAGATGCGACAAATTGATCATCCCGGGGGACGGGGAAGCTCAAGCTGTGATGGAAGTTCTGACCGGTTCTGGTCTGGGCGAGTTTCTCCGTGAATATTTTCAGTCGGGCAGGCCGATTTTAGGTATCTGCATAGGATGCCAGATCGTGCTGGAGCGATCAGAAGAACGTTCCACCCCCTGTCTGGGGTTCATCCCCGGGGAGGTGGTGAGATTTCCCCGGCAGCCTGGGTTGAAAGTGCCTCATATGGGATGGAATCAGGTGCACCATGACCAGTCGCATCCCATCTTTGAAGGTGTCCCGGAGGATTCTCCCTGCTACTTCGTGCATTCCTACTACCCCGTCCCCCGATACAGGGAGAATGAGGCTGCGTGGACCGAGTATGGTGTATCCTTCGTTTCTGCCCTGAAGAAAGACAACCTGGTGGCGCTGCAATTCCATCCAGAGAAATCCGCTGCTCCAGGCCTAAAGATGATCGAGAATTTCATCTTCCACTGCTGAGGAAGGCAAAGAGGACAAACGGATGTTACTGAAAAGAATCATTGTCTGTCTGGATGTACGAAATGGAAAGACTACCAAGGGGATCCGCTTCAAAGGGAACGTGGACATTGGGGATCCTGTGGTAATGGCTCGCCACTACTATGAAGAGGGGGTGGATGAGCTGGTCTTCTACGACATCACCGCCTCTGCAGAAGGCAGACGATTGTTCCTCGATGTGGTGGAACGAGTCGCTCTACAGATATTCATCCCTTTCTGTGTTGGGGGCGGAATAGGATCTGTGCAGGATATGAGGGACACTCTCATGGCAGGGGCAGAGAAGGTAAGCATCAACTCCCAGGCAGTAAAGAATCCCCGGATCATTCAGGAGGGCGCATCTCGATTCGGCAGTCAATGCATTGTACTTGGGATGGACGCTCTGCGGGATCCTTCCATGCCCTCCGGATACCGTGTGGTAATCAATGGAGGCAGGACACCCACTGAACGAGATGCCTTACAGTGGGCCCTGGAAGCCGAAAAGCTGGGAGCCGGCGAAATCGTGGTCAATTCCATCGATGCGGATGGGACAAAGGAAGGGTACGAACTCACGCTGACTCGAATGCTTTCCGAGTCCCTACAGATTCCTGTTGTCGCTTCGGGTGGGGCAGGGAAGCCCGAACATCTGGCGGAAGTTCTTCTGGAAGGTAAAGCTGATGCAGCCCTAATCGCTTCCATGGTTCACTATGGTGAATATACGATTCCTCAGATCAAAGAGTATCTGACAGCCCAGGGAATCCCTGTTCGCTTCTCACCTTCGTCCCTGACCAATCGATGCTGATCGAGAACCGGCAAAAGGGCTAACAGCGACTGCAAGAGCACCATATTGCCGTAATCTGCCCCATTTTGTATATTAAAGACAAACTGACTCACTTATTTCCGTGCTAGAGGAGACAGATATGCCGAGTTATGATTATGAATGCACCGTTTGCGGACACAGGTTCGAAGTTTTCCAGAACATGTCTGATCCCCCGCTGACGGACTGCCCCCAGTGCGGAAAAAGGGTACGGCGGCTTATTGGGGGAGGAATGGGTATCATCTTCAAAGGAAGTGGGTTCTACGTAACAGACAACCGCAAATCCTCTACCAACGGCTCCAAACATTCGGAAAAGAAAGAGAGTTCCGATTCCACCTCTAAGTCGGATTCCAAAGCCGAAACATCTACGAAGGAAAAAGTGGCTGTCTAAACCTCACTTCCTGTATGTAAAGGTTCTCCGTTCCATATTTTCGAGAGCTCTTTCAAGCAACTCTTCTATTCCCAGGTTTTCCCAGTGACCCTGGAGAATAGAAGGGTTCGGACGGGTAATAGGGTGTGGGGGAGAAAACAGAGAGCAGCAGTCCTCGTACGGTAAAATGGAGATCTCATACGTACCGATTTCCCGAGCCTTTTCCATGATCCATTCTTTGTCCATGCCGATCAAAGGCCGAAGGACAGGTATGTCGGAAAACCTGTTGGTAAATCCAATACTTTGGACGGTTTGACTGGCCACCTGTCCCAGGCTCTCTCCCGTGATAAGGCAATGGGCCTTCCGCTTCTGAGCTATCCTGGAAGCAATCTTCATCATGGCCGCCCTGTTCATCAACGTAGCCTCGTCCCATACACCCCGTTCCCGGATTGCCACCTGTATATCGGTAAAGGGGACTATATGCAGGGTAAAAAAACCGGCGATCTGGGCAAGACATTCCGAAAGGGACTCTACTTTTTTCAGAGCTTGTTCACCTGTATAAGGGGGAGAATGAAAGTACACTGCCTCGATCACCATTCCTCGTATTCCCATGAGAAACCCTGCTACGGGTGAATCGATCCCTCCGGAAAGGAGGAGAATCCCCCTTCCACTGGTTCCGACAGGTAACCCTCGCAAGCCCCTTTCACTATCTACATACAGGTACCCCTTGTCCCGAATCTCTACGTAGAGAGTCCAATCGGGACGATGGAGATCTACGATCAGCTCTGGATATTGCTTCTGGAGTTCTGCTCCCAGGGTACAGGCTATCTCGTAGGATGTAAGGGGGAAGGATTTGTCCTCCCGTCTTGCCTCGACCTTGAACCGTTTCCCCCGCCCCTTCTTCAATACCCTATCCCCCAAAGCCAGTGCCTCTTGAACCAGATGGATGGAGTCTTTCTCACACTCTACAGCAGGGGCAAAACCCGCGATTCCCGGGGTGGTTCGGAGGCATCGATCCACTTCCGGGGCGCATTGTTCGTCCACCTCGATGTACATCCGGCCCGAACGATTCGAGAGCTTATACGGTATGCCTTCCAGCTTCCTGCGGATACTGGCCTGCAGACGATCTTCGAAAAATTTACGGTTCTTACCCTTGAGGGTAAGTTCGCCAGGCTTGATCAAGTACAGTACCCTCATTATTTCGCAACCTGAAAAAGGATAGCTGTTTCTTTCAATAGCACATCGGCAAACTCTTCTATCTGCTCTTCTGTAACAGTTGGACCGATGGAAACTCGTATGGATGAAAAGGCAATTGAAGAGGTTACCCCGCTCGCTTCTAACACTCGTGTATCCCTCTTTTTTCGGGAAGAGCAAGCAGAACCCGTAGAAACTCCATACCCCCGCTCATTCATCACTCGAACCAGAACCTCCCCAGGAACAGGGGGAAACGATAGGCTGACAATGTACGGTGAATACCCGGATGGATTGTTCCATCGAGCTTCTGGCAATAACCTGCATTGCGGGCACTTCCGTAACCTGGCAAGCAGGGTCTGCAATGTCCGTTCTGCCTGCAAGCGATTCTTTTCCATCCCTTCGACCGCCAATTCCAGAGCCCGGGTTAGAGCGGCAATACCGGGTACATTTTCCGTCCCGGGCCTCATACCGTATTCTTGCCCTCCCCCTGTAAGGATGGAAGAAAGAGGCTTTCTTACGAGAAGGATTCCCACTCCCCGGGGTCCCCTGAACTTATGCCCACTCACCGAAAGAGAGTCTACCCCCAACTCTTGAAAGTTGACAGGGATCTTCCCTACACCCTGTACAGCGTCCACATGGATATGAATGGGCCTTTGATCTGTCCCGTGGTTACGAATCATCCGGACAACATCCCCTACAGGCTGGATAGCACCTGTTTCATTGTTCACCAGCATGAGGGCTACTAATGCGGTGTTCTTTCTCAAGGCTTCCCCTATTCGTTCTGGTTCGATTCTTCCATCCATCCCTGCAGGAATCCTCGTCACCTCCCACCCGAATCGTTCCAGAATTCGAGAGGGTTCATACACCGAAGCATGTTCGAAAAAGGGAACGATCGCATGACCAGGGGAGGCCTTCAACAAGAAGGAGGTAAACACGAGATTATTGGACTCACTTCCGCCGGCGGTAAATAATACCTGCTTCTCTTTGGCACCGAGAAGCCTAGCACACTTCGCTCGACAGGATTCCAGAAGGTCCCTCGCTTCCATGCCCCAGGTATGAATGGAGGACGGATTTCCGACCACCTCCTCTGCTACTTTTTTTTGCACTTTCGCAACCTCTGGATGGATAGGCGAAGTGGCTGCCCAATCTAAGTAGAGATATTTCATGTAATCACCGTTTCTCTTATTGAATGGTTTTGGAAACCAATACCCGCCATTCCTCGGGATCTAACGTTTTTTCGAATATTTCTTCTTTCAGGTATCGAGTACAATTGTGAATCCGGAGAGTAGTCTCCAAATCGATGGAATGCTCCAGTTTACAGGCAATTTGCTTTGCCTGCGCCCTGGGAAGCAGGAGAATATCCTCCAGAAAAGTCTGCAGAACGGTATGCCGTCGAAGAATCGAGCGGGCTACCGTATGTCCCTTTTCGGTAAGACTGATAAAAGAATTTTTCTCGTAATTGACCAGCTTCTTCTTTTTCAAATTCTTCACAGCTCCGGTAACCGAAGGCATTTGCACTGACAGGAACTCCGCTATATCCTTTACCCGCGCCACCCGATTCTGCTTCTCCAAATGGTAGATCGCTTCGATGTAATCTTCCAGGCTCTGGGTCAGGAGGTTGCCTTCTTTCATACTTTGTAAATTATAGGTATTTCACTCAACTTAGACAAGGGTTACAGGTATGACGACCGTTCTGCTAACCCTTGCAACCCCCCTTATGTTTTCTGTACAATGGATCCATGTATAAAGCTTCCCTCCTGGTAGGGATCGACATTGGCTCTACCACGGTGAAGGTTGTTGTGGTGGAGCCCGAGGGACGGGAGCTTCTTTTTTCCACCTACCAGAGGCATTATTCTTTGCAAATCGATACTCTTCGTTCCATCCTGGAAGAGCTTTTTCATCAATTCAATACCAATCTTAAGTTTGGCATTTGTGGATCCGGCGGCCTGGAAATTGCCCGTGCACTGGGGGTTCCCTATGTGCAGGAAGTAGTAGCTAATTCTTTTGCGATAAAAGAGTTCTATCCTTCGACCTCTGTAGCGATCGAATTGGGAGGACAGGATGCGAAAGTGATCTTCTTCCGTAAGGAAGGGGACCGCCTGGTTACCCACGACATGCGTATGAATGGAAGTTGTGCAGGAGGAACAGGAGCATTTTTAGAGCAGATAGCAGAGATCCTCCACATTCCCCTGGGGGAGTTCAACTCCTATGCGGCACGGGGCAAGCATGTCTATGATATTTCTGGTAGATGCGGGGTATTCGCAAAAACAGACATCCAACCCCTTCTGAATCAAGGGGTTTCGAAAGAAGACATAGCCCTCTCTGCCTTCCATGCGATAGCGAAGCAAACGATTGGAGGCCTGGCCCAGGGGATGATTATCACCCCACCGGTAATCTTCGAAGGAGGCCCCCTGACCTTCAATCCAGTCCTGGTGCGAGTCTTTCAGGATCGGCTTCATCTAAGAGATCACGAGGTAATTCTTCCTGAACATCCAGAGCTTCTTGTTGCCATTGGAGCGGCTCTATCCCTTCCAAAACTGCCTGTAGAAGCTATCTCAGAAACTCAGCCAGGCAGAGAAGACGAGCCTGCCAGCTGGGAAGAATTCTGCAAAGCCCTGGATGCGCTGAAGGAGCGAAATGCCTATCGATTGGAAGAAGAGTCCGTTCCCTTCTTTACTTCCGAAGAGGAAAGAGAAGAGTTTCAGCGAACGTATGGATTCAAGGATTTCGTTCCTCCTTCCATTCCTTCAGGCACGACTCTCAACGCGTACCTCGGAATCGATGCGGGTTCCACTACAAGTAAGTTCGTGCTGCTCGATGAACAGGGGAATTTGATCAACGCCTTCTATTCCAATAACCAGGGTGACCCTTTAGGAGTGATCCATCGTGGACTCATCATGCTGAGGGATACCTACAGGAGCGAGGGGGTGGATCTACGAATTCTGGGGGTAGGCACTACTGGATACGGGGAAGTGCTCTTTGCAAAAGCCTTTAACGCCGATTATCACACGGTAGAAACCGTTGCTCATGCCGAGGCAGCCCTATCGATCGATCCGGCGGTTTCCTTCATCCTCGACATTGGCGGTCAGGATATGAAGGCCATCTATGTGCAGAATGGGATTATCACCGGGATCACCCTGAACGAGGCTTGCTCTGCCGGATGTGGATCTTTCCTCGAAACCTACGCCGCCTCATTGGGAGTTCCCGTACACCAGATTGCATCCCTCGCCTTTAAATCGAAACATCCTTCCCGGCTGGGATCCCGGTGTACCGTATTCATGAACAGTTCCATCATTACCGAGCAGAAAAACGGGAAATCCCTCGAAGATATCCTGGCGGGCCTCTGCAAATCCATCATCGAAAATGTATTCACAAAAGTGATCCGTTCCTCTAACCTCAATACCATCGGCAACAGGATCCTCGTTCAAGGCGGCACGTTTCGAAACGATGCCGTGTTCCGAGCATTGCAGTTGTATACAGGTAAATCTGTGACAAGAGCCCCTTACCCGGGACTGATGGGAGCCATCGGGATCGCTCTTCTAACCAAACGCTTTGTGGAACAAAAAATCCGGACGGAAGGTTCGTATACATCTGGATTCATTCCCCTGGATCAGTTGGAGAGCTTCTCTTATACAAAGGAACCTTCCTCCGTCTGTCCCATCTGTTCCAATGCGTGCAATCGAACCATCCTTCGCTTTTCAAACGGTACGTATTTCGTTACAGGAAACCGATGCGAACGGGGAGAAATACTCAAAGGCAAACCTGCAGCCCGGTTGACTGTTCCTGATATGATTCGAAGGCATGAAGAACTCCTCCTTTCGGACTATAAGCCCCGCCTTCTCTCCGAACCGCGGAAATGGCGGATCGGGATTCCCCGGGTGCTGGAATTCTATGAAAGTCTCCCCTATTGGAAGGCTCTTTTCACTTCCCTCGGCTTCCAGGTTGTTCTTTCCCGGCGAAGTTCCTATCCTTTGTTCGAAGCAGGTCTAAAGAACGTCCCTTCCGATACGATCTGCTTTCCCGCTAAGCTCGGTCATGGTCATGTCCTGGATCTGGTATCTCAGGGAGTAGACCGTATCTTCTGGCCCATGATGATCCGGATACCGAAGAAGAATCCCACTGCCCAGGGAGGGGAAATGTGCCCCATTGTGCAGGGATACCCCATGGTGGTAGACAAGAGCGACGAACCATTCTCCCGCTATGGGATTCCCTTCGACCATCCCACCTTCCATTGGTATGACCGGGATCTCAAACATGAGCAGACCATCCAGTATATAAAACATGCCTTTGGTATCCCCGAATCCTTCATCGAAATGGCGATCCAGGAGGCCGAACTTGCCTATTCCAGATTCCGAAATCAGCTGGAAAGGGAAACCGAACAGATCCTGTACCGCTACATGAATCCTTCGGCAGACAATGATCCTGATTCTTTTGCTGTAATCATTTCAGGCAGACCCTACCATGCGGATCCTCTGATCCATCACGGCCTGACATCCCTCTTTACCTCCCAGGGTATCCCCGTATTATCTGCCCTGTTCCTGCCCCGGCTGTCAGAAATAGACCTTCATTCTGTCCGAATAGAGACGTACAATCCCTACCACACGCGTATGCTGGAAGCGGCTTTGTTTGCCGCCCGTCATCCCAACCTCGAAGTTGTACAACTTGTAAGTTTTGGATGCGGCCACGATGCGATTATTTCGGATGAAATGGCGAGGATTCTGAAAGAAACCAGCGGAAAGGAACTCCTGGTTCTGAAACTTGACGAGGGTGAGGCTCGAGGGCCTCTCAACATCAGAATCAAATCCTTTATCGAAACGATTCGGGCAAGACGGAGGAATCGAATCCAGAAGGAAGATCCCCTAGGAATTTACAAACCTCTGGGACTTCCTTTCCCCGTCCAATACCTGAAGAGCGACAGGAAACGAAGAACGATCCTTATTCCCAACCTTTCTCCCTCTTTTTCGTATATGACCGGTAGAATCCTGGAGCATCAGGGTTTTACCGTGAAAGTATTGGACGTGGCCGATCGCAGAGCCATCGAGTTGGGCAAACGGTACGTGCACAACGATATCTGCTTCCCCGCACAGGTGAACATTGGGGAAATCCTCGCCGAACTCCAGCGGGGACATCTACATCCGAACGAAGTGGTGGCAGGGCTGGCAAAGAATTGTGTGGCCTGCCGGGCGGGTCAGTATGCAGCCCTCTGCCGAAAAGCCCTCGACGATGCAGGGTACCGGGAGGTTCCCATCATCACCACAGGTACCGTAGACGACAAGCAGATGCATCCGGGATTTCGATTTTCCCTTGGGGCTCGGTACAAGCTCCTCTGGGGTCTTCGGATGGTGGACGCTCTGGAAACGATCCTCCGAAGGGTCAGGCCGTATGAAACAACCCCAGGAATCTCAGATCGGCTCTTCCAGTACCACCTGGAACGGATAGCCAGTTCTTTACTCCAAAGCACAAAGCGAGCCTTGAAGGCGTTGGAAGAAGCAGTGGAAGATTTCAATGGAGTTCCTATTCGCGACATTCCCCGTAAACCCAGGGTGGGAATCGTAGGGGAAATCCTGGTGAACTATCATCCAGGAGCCAACCATTTCATCGAATCCTACCTGGAGCGGAATGGAATGGAAATCGTCCTTCCAGGGATGATAGAGTTCTTCCGAAAGGGGAACATCGCTGAACGGCACATGGCTCTCCGGGGTCTCCACCCCCATCCTGTATTCCTCTCCATGAAGGCAGAACTACTGGAATGGATCTTCGGGAAAGCCCATGATGCCGTAGTAAAAGTGATGGGAAGATTCAAGTATAGGGAAGAGCCCTATTCCATCAAGGAAATCTCTCAAAATACCGTGGGACTGATCGATCCCACCTATCAGATCGGAGAAGGATGGCTCATGCCTGGGGAGATTATCCAGCTGGCAAAGATGGGGATCCATAGTTTCGTGATCCTGAACCCCTTTGGATGCATGCCTAACCATATAACAGGTAGAGGAATGATCAAAACCTTGAAAAAAATCTTCCCTCACATCCAGATCCTTTCCCTTGATTTCGATCCCGATACAAGCTTCGCCAATATCGAGAATAGGCTCCAGATGTTGATCCTAACTGCACTGGAACTGGAAGAACGAAACCGGACCCTGCACCTTTCCAGGCTGGTAACTCCATAACATCCGTATGGTGATAAGCGCTAGCCGACGAACCGACATTCCCGCCTTCTTCTTCGATTGGTTTCTAGAAAAATTGGAACTCGGAGTGGTAGATGTCCCCCACCCTTTCAACCCTAAACATACAAGAGTAGTTCCCCTTACCCATGAGACCGTGGACGCCATCGTATTCTGGACAAAAGACCCCAGTGGTTTACTCCCTCCCCATCCTCTCCTCAATTCCTTCCCCTGGATCGTCCTCGTTACCCTTACCCCTTACGGGAGGGAGTGGGAAGGAGCTTTTCCCGACAAAGAACTCTTGCTCCAGCGGTTCCAGCGTCTCAGTGACCGGGTTGGAAAGGAGCGGGTTGTATGGAGGTACGATCCCATCATCCTGACACATGAGACGACCCCCGACTGGCATCGGGAGATGTTCGAGAAAACTGCCCGGAAGTTGGCAGGATACACGGATCGATGTATCGTGAGTTTTGTCATGCCCTACCGGAAAAATCAGGGATTCCTCAAGCGAATAGGATGGATCGATCCCTCTTCCACAGAACGAATCGCCCTGCTTCGAGACTTTCGAGAATTGGCTAACGATAAGTCCATTCAGCTCGTTACCTGTGCAGACCCCCTTTCTCCCTGGCCCGGGGCCTGTATTGACGGAGAACTTCTTTCCCGGGTGGTGGGGAGGGAATTGTCTCTAGAAAAAGACCCCTTCCAAAGAGCTGCCTGCCTCTGCAGGAAGAGCGTGGATATCGGTACCTACGGAACGTGTAAAGGCAGTTGCCTGTACTGTTACGCCCGGTGATCCTAATACATTCGATGAAGATCCACCTCATTGGGGACCGGCTTCCCTTCCAGGTAAGCTTCCAGGTTCGCCACGGTAACTTTGATATTTTCTACCGTTGCTTTTGGGGTAAAACCACCCACATGGGGGGAAAGGACTACATGGGGAAGTTCCTGAAAGGGGAACCTGGATGGAAAGTGAACCGCCTCTCCCGTCGTTGGATAAGAATACCATGTGTCGATCCCAGCGGCTTTCAAGACCCCTGTTTGCAAGGCTTCGTATAAAGCTTGTTCCTCGATCACTTCCCCTCGTCCTACATTCACCAGGATCTTTCCGCTCATCAAAGCCAACTCTTTCTTCCCAATAAGCCCCCGGGTTTCTTCTGTCAGGGGGAGGGTGGAAATCACGATATCGGCCTCCTCCAGGGCTTTGGAAAGATCGGAATACACTGCATCGAACCCCGGAGGGAGGCCTTCGGTGAACCTTCTGCGGTAGCATACTACTTTGCAGTCGAAGAGTTTCAGGTAATGGGCTACCCACCTGGCAATGGCTCCAGCACCCAATAGGGTAACTGTTGCCCCCACGATCGAATCCCAGGTGTCGGAGATCCCTTTACCCGCCCACCCATGCCAGATTCCTTGGGCTAGATCCTTATGATACTCCAGCACTTTTCCCGTACAGCAGAGGAGAAGAGCCAGGGTCCGTTCCGCGACAAAGCGGGCATTCCCGTGGGAATTGAAAACCCTCACTCCCCGTTCGGCAAAGACCTGAGCCGGCAGATGATCCACCCCCACGAAAGGAACAAACACGGCACGAACCGAACGAGCCCGTTCGTACACTTCCTTTGGTTCTATTCCACCAATCAGAATATGAAAGGTTTCTATCTCCTTCAGTGTTATTTCCCGATCTGTTACAAAATCGTGCTCTGGATGTCGTTCCATCAAGGGCGCGCAATGTTCCTTCCAGAGACTGTTGAACCGATACGTGAACCCGATACGCATTCCATACACCTCCTGGATAACCTTACCATGAAAGCCCTTTGTATGGTATGGTTTTTTCCATGGAATTTCGGCAATTGCCTGTCTATACCCATAGAGAGAGGATCCTGGAAACTCTCAAACAGAGTTCTGTGATCGTGGTAGAAAGTCCCACCGGCTCAGGGAAGACCACCCAGCTGCCTATCATACTCTACGAAGCAGGGTATGCGGACCGAGGGGTTATTGGCGTTACCCAACCCCGGAGAATCGCCACCCTGTCGGTGAGTGACTTTATTGCACGTCAACTGGGGGTTACGGTTCCTGGGCTTGTGGGGTACAAGATGCGGTTCGAGTATAAGACCACTCCGGAGACCCGTATCAAGATCATGACGGACGGAATCCTTCTCCAGGAGATCAAGGGGGATGATACCCTTTCTGAATACTCGGTACTGATCGTGGACGAAGCCCACGAACGAAGCCTAAATATCGATTTCGTCCTTGGTCTTTTAAAACGGGTGCTGGAGATTCGTCCCAACTTCAAAGTGATCATCTCTTCGGCAACAATCAATGCAGAAGTTTTTTCCAGCTATTTCAACGACTGCCCCATCGTGAGAATCGATACTCCCATGTACCCTGTAACGGTAATCTACGATCCTCCTGATCCAGAACTGGGGGAAGAAGGACTTCTGGCTAAGATAGAGAGTATCGTGGAGCGCTGTATTCGGGAAAAGCGAAAGGGGGACATTCTGATCTTCCTTTCTGGAGAGCAGCAGATCAAGGACTGCATGGCCACTCTCTACGCACAAC
>CALKLC010000214.1 GCA_937991975.1 uncultured Spirochaetales bacterium
TCTCTATAGAAAGGCCCGCTTCTTCTATATGCAGGCAGTGGAGAAAGAACAACGGGGATTGGAACCTATGTCCGGAATGAAAGTACTGGGGCCGGATCTGGACAAGGACTATGGGTATGATGGGGTTTTGTACCTGAATGGGCTATTGGAACTTCTCTACGGGCCTCAACAGGACAAGGAAAAAAGGATACAGGCCCTGACACTGGCCAAACGGTACGTAGCCAAGATATTTGGGATGGGAAAAGCCTCCAAACAGAAACCTTCGGCGCTCCTGGATCAATCCAGAGAACTGTACGATGAGATCAACAAAGCGCTGGAACAGATTGGAGTACAGGTAGGACCGGAGGAGGAAACAGAGGGGAATGGGTAAAAGGAATATTCGGGTAGTGCTGGCATATGATGGAACGGACTTTTTTGGCTGGCAGACCCAGAAGGAAGGTCGAACAGTGCAATCAGTGGTGGAACAGGCGCTGGCAAAGATCCATAAACACCCGGTCCATGTTCATGCAGCAGGTAGAACCGACGCTGGGGTCCATGCAGCGGGGCAGGTGATCAATTTTTTCACGGACTTATCTTCTATTCCTACGGAGAAATTCACCCCTGCATTGAACTCGATCCTCCCCTTCGATGTACGAGCCCTGGTAAGTGAAGAGGTAGATGAATCGTTCCATGCACGGTTTGATGCCCGGCTTCGAGAGTATCGATACTATATATACCCTCGTCCCATCGTTCCCCCTTACTACCGGAGGTATTGCCACTGGATCGTCTACAAACCCAATCTGGGCCGTCTGAATCGAATGGCTTCCTGCATTGTGGGTACCCATGATTTTACCAGCTTCTCTGCGTTAGGGGACCCTAATCCCTCGAAGGTACGGACGATTGAATCTGCCACTTTCTTCCCCGAAGGGCCTTTCCTGGTATTCCGTATCATCGGCATTTCTTTCCTCTGGCACATGGTACGTAACCTGGTAGGAACCTTCCTGAAACTGGATCAGGAAGAAAAACCACCGGAACAGGTTCGAGAAATTCTCGAGGCGAAGAACAGGAACATGGCTGGAGATACCGCTCCGGCCTCTGGATTGTTTCTCCACCGGGTAGTGTACGAGGATGGATAGAAAAGATCTTTTAGTCAAATACAACGAGATTCTCTTAGATTTTCAGGATCTGCTACATTCTTCGTTTAGGAATCCAGGAAGAGAATCTATCCTCCCCATCGGGTTTATAGATTCTGCACCTCCCTATAACCTTTCCGGTCGATCTTCGATTTCTCTGGAAGGTCCTCCTGGACAAGGAGATACCCCTGGTGGATTGGAGGAGAGAAAACAGGCTCTACAACATCTCGCGCAGATCATCCAACAGTGTACCCGATGCAGGCTTTCCCAGGGGAGAACCCACACAGTGCCTGGAATGGGTGTGCTCGATCCTCTGGTAATGGTTATCGGGGAAGGGCCTGGCGCAGAGGAAGACAGGCAAGGATTGCCCTTTGTAGGGGCTGCCGGCCGGTTCCTGGATAAATGGCTTGCGGCAGTGGGGTTATCCAGGGACAAGAATGTCTATATCGCGAATATGGTGAAATGTCGTCCCCCAGGGAATCGGGATCCCCAGGGGGATGAGGTGGAATCCTGTTTTCCCTATCTGGAAAAGCAAGTGGAACTTGTCAAACCTACTGCGATTCTTGCCGTAGGGAGGATCGCAGCCCAGTATCTTCTACAAACCACAAAGGGGATTGGCTCCCTGCGGGGGATGGTGCATCGATGGAAGGAGATTCCCCTGATAGCTACGTATCATCCGAGTGCGGTTCTTCGAGATATGAATCTCAAACGACCTGTTTGGGAAGATTTGAAGAGGTTGAAAGCCCTGCTTTCCACCTTTACGGCTGAGGGATCGGAGCGGGGGACACTGTAGGGTATGTTCTGGGTCCAGGTGGTATTCAATATTCCCGTAGACAGAGCGTTTACCTATACGGTAGAAGAGGAAGTTCCCTTCGGCACTCGAGTGGTAGCCCCCTTTCATGGGAGGAATCTGAACGGGTATGTGGTAGGGACAGAGCCTCCCAAAGAGGAAGAGGCTTCCATCCAGCTGAAGCCCCTCCATCGGGTATTGGACAAGGAGCCCCTCTTCGATAGGGAGTACCTGATGCTGGCCCGCTGGATAGCCGACCGGTACTATTCTTCCCTCGGAGAAGCTCTGGCAGCCATGCTTCCGGGGGGAAAGAAGGAGACTGAAGTTCCCCTGTTCGAGGATGCAGGAGAAGAGGTATCTGTCACTCCTCCAGCCCTGTCATCCGAACAGGACCTGGCAGTAAAGGAGATTCTATCCAGAGAAGAGGGGATGTACTATCTCTTTGGAATTACAGGCTCGGGAAAGACAGAGGTGTTCCTGCGGGTGGCAGAGGCAACTCTCCAGGAGGGGAGGGGAGTGATCTACCTTGTACCGGAAATAGCCCTTACCGGGCAGGTAGTTCAGGCGATCAGGGAGCGATTTGGCAGTAAGGCAGCGGTTCTCCACTCCCGTCTTACCCCGGGTCAGCGGCTTACCGAATGGCGGAGGGTCCTGCGGGGGGAAGCTCCACTGGCGGTAGGAGCCCGTAGTGCGGTGTTCGCCCCTCATCCCAGATTGGGATTGATCATTCTGGACGAGGAACATGAAGGTTCCTACAAGTCGGGTAGTTCCCCTAGGTACCATGCCAGACAGGTAGCCATGAAGAGGTGTTCCCTCAGCAAAGCCAGGTTGGTGATGGGAAGCGCTACACCTTCAGTTGAGGCCTACTATCTGATGCAGAAGGGAGAGATCCGGGGCATCCGCCTTACCCGAAGACTGTCGGGAGGGAAGCTCCCCGATATAGAGATTGTGGATCTAAAAGGGACAGAGGGAGTGTTTTCCCGCAGGCTCCAGGAAGAAATTTTACATACCCATAGGGAGGGAAGGCAGACGATTCTCTTCCTCAACCGAAGAGGTTTTTCTTATTCCTTTCATTGCAATACCTGCGGCTATGAGATGAAATGTCGTCGCTGTTCTGTGAGTCTCACGTTCCACAAACAGAAGAATCGAATGGTATGCCACTACTGCGGATTTTCCACCCGACCCATGGATCTTTGCCCCTCCTGCGGATCCCTCGATGTAGGCTACTACGGTTCCGGTACAGAAAAGATCGAAGAAGAGGCACGCAAACTCTTTCCCGAAATTAAATTAGCTCGGCTGGATACCGATGCGGTGGAACGGAAGGGTACGCTGGAACGGATTCTAAAGGAGTTTCGGGAAGGAAAGATCGATCTCCTTCTAGGTACACAAATGGTAGCCAAAGGCCTCAATTTCCCGGGGGTACGGCTGGTGGGGATCGTACTGGCAGATACAGGACTCCACATGCCCGATTTCCGGGCAGCAGAGCGGACCTTCTCGTTGATCGTACAGGTTTCCGGTCGGGCAGGCAGATTTGCTCCGGATGGGAAGGTAATCGTGCAGACTTACATGCCAGAGCATGAGGCGGTAAAATATGCAGCCCGGATGGCAATGGACGAATTCTATACAAAGGAGCTGGGACAGAGGGCGGAATTGAGGTTTCCCCCCTTTTCCCGCCTTTTTCGGCTGGTATGTAGAGGCAGGTCCGAAGATGTTGTGCGGGGGGTGGCAGAGGATCTCAGCGCAAAGCTGGAAAGGGAACTGCGAGGTCGGGCAGAAGTGTTGGGCCCTGCAGAGTGCCCCATTGGAGTGATCGCAGGGAACCATCGGTATCAGATTATTTTGAGGACAAAAACCTTTCTTCCTGTCCACGGAGTACTGAAAAATCAGCTTTCCAGGAACAAATTGCCCAGAGGAGTCTATCTGGAAGTGGATGTAGATCCAGTATCTCTTCTATGAACGTATCAGAATTGATTCTTTTTCCTCTTTTTACTATGTTATGATCACGATGAGTCCATACTACCGCTATCCAGAGAATTACAAACCATACCTTACGTTGGAAGAGACGGAAAAGGCCATTGCAGACATCAAGGCCTTCTTTCAAACCTACCTCTCTGCTATTCTTAGGCTTCGACGGGTAACTGCACCCCTGTTCCTCAAGAGTGGAACAGGTATCAATGACGACCTGAACGGGATAGAAAAACCTGTGGTTTTCAAACCGAAGAACATGGATGGGGTGACAGCTGAAGTGCCCCAGTCGCTTGCCAAGTGGAAACGGATGATGCTGGCAGACTACAGGATTCCTGTAGGGTATGGTCTTTATACGGATATGAATGCCATTCGACCCGATGAAGAACCGGATACCCTTCATTCGTACTATGTGGATCAATGGGATTGGGAAATGGCGATTCGAAAGGAGGATCGAAATCTAACCTTTCTGAAAACGATTGTTCGAAAGATCTATGGAACTTTTCTTGCCACCGAATTCCTGGTCTATGAAACCTATCCGGAAATCAAACCCATCCTCCCCGAAGAGATTACCTTCATCCACGCAGAGGAACTCCTACAGCGATATCCGAACCTCACTCCCCAGGAGCGGGAGAATGAGGCGGCCAGGGAGTATGGGGCGGTATTCATCATCGGAATCGGCGCCGATCTATCCGACGGGAAACCCCACGATGGGAGGGCCCCTGATTATGACGATTGGAGTACTCCGAACGAGGAAGGGTACCTTGGCTTGAATGGAGATATCATCTTCTGGCATCCGGTTCTCGAAAGGGCTTTCGAGATCTCCTCTATGGGGATTCGGGTTGACCGGGAGGCTCTCTTGCGACAGTTAGCTATTCGGAAGGCAGAAGATAGGAAGAACCTCCTGTTTCATCGTCGCCTGTTGAATGGGGAATTCCCTGAATCTATAGGCGGAGGGATCGGACAGTCCCGGCTCTGTATGTTTCTTTTGCGAAAAGCTCATATTGGGGAAGTACAGGCCAGTATCTGGCCCGATCATATCGTAGATAACTGTAAGAAGCACGGCATCGTGCTCATGTAGGTAGGAAGTATGCATATATTAACCCTGGGACATGATGTCCTTCGTGAGAAAGCAGAGGAAGTAAGTCAGATCGATGGAAAAACCGTTCACCTGGTGAAGGAAATGATTCAAACCATGCATGAGGGAAGGGGAATCGGTCTGGCAGCCACCCAGGTGGGAATCCTTGAACGTATTTTCGTTGTCCACCTGGCAGAGGATATCCCCAGAGTATTTATCAACCCCGTGCTGAAGGGGGTATCTCCCGAGACCTCCCTCTATGAAGAAGGGTGCCTGAGCATACCGGGTATCTATGCGGATGTGAAGCGGCCGGAAATGATCAGCATCGATGCACTGGATGAAAGGGGTAAACCGTTCCATCTGGATGCAGACGGGCTTTTGGCCCGGGTGATCCAGCATGAATTGGATCATCTGAACGGTGTACTCTTCATCGATCATCTGAGTGAGCTGAAACGGAAACGGATCATCCGCACGTGGGAACAGAAGTTCAAGGCATGAGCTTGAAGGTGCTCTTTGCAGGTACCCCGGAAATGGCAGTACCTTCCCTCGTGGCGGTGGCCAAACAGTATCCGGTTGTGGGAGTGCTGACTTCCCCCGATCAGGAGGTGGGAAGAGGCCGAAAAACCGTTCCTTCCCCTGTGAAACAAAAGGCCAGGGAACTGGGGCTATTGGTAATTACGCCAGAAAAATTGGATGGAACAGTGAGGGAACAGGTAGGGAGTCTTTCCCCTGAGATCCTGGTTGTGGTGGCGTACGGGAAGATCTTTGGACCCCGGTTCCTATCCCTCTTTCCCCGGGGGGGAATCAACCTTCATCCCTCTCTTTTGCCCCGCTATCGGGGTCCTTCCCCTATTCCTGCCGCAATCCTTGGAGGGGATCCCGCAACAGGTATTACCATCCAAAAACTTGCCCTTCAGATGGATGCAGGCCCTATTTTACTTCAGGAGGTGATCCCTCTGAACGGGACGGAGACCACGGCCTCCCTCACAGAGCTCTGCGCGGAACGGGGAGCGGAGCTACTCCTTCGTGTGCTGGAGGGAATCGAAACAGGGACAGTGAAAGAGATCCCTCAGGATGAAGATCAGGCCACATACTGCAAACTGATCACAAAGGACGATGGAAAGATCCAATGGTCTACCCCAGCTGTGCAGATCGAACGGATGGTACGAGCGTACGATCCCTGGCCTGCCGCATGGACCTTGTACCAGGGAGCTGTGTTGAAGATTCTAAAAGCCTCGGTTTTCCATCCCTCTAAGAAGGGTGAAAAAGAAGGTAAAGTAATTGGAGTAGACAAGGAGAAAGGAATTCTGGTACAAACGGGCGAAGGGATTCTGGCTATTCATAAACTTCAACTGCAGGCGAGGAAAGTGTTGGACTTTGCCAGTTTCTTGAATGGGGAACGAGATTTCATAGGGTCCATACTGGGGGCATAGGTGAAACTCTACTGGTACCGGATAACCGATGCAGTATCCAGGCTGTGGGTGCAGTTACAGAGGATCATTCCCAACCAAAGTGATACCTCGGAAGAACGCTGGTTGAAAATCGTTATCCTTGGATCCATAGGTATCCTGATCCTGGTCACAATAGCTGGATTCATGGCCTTCTCTTTAGTATTACAAGGGGCAGAGCAGACAGTAGTGCCGGATGTTCGAGGGAAAGAACTGACGGAAGCACTGGTGGTGTTACAGGATAGGGAACTCTACCCCAAATTACAGCTTCGCTTCTCTACCGATCCTTCACTCAAAGGGAAAGTGATCGACCAGCGGCCCTCTGCGGGCACAGTGGTAAAGGCGGGCAAGCGGATTACCCTTGTAGTGAGTAAAGGTTCGGTAGTGGACAAAGTTGAGGATTTTAGGGGGAAAAGACTTGAGGAAGTCCGCGCGCATTTACAGTCTCTGTTTGCATCCCAGAAACCTCTCCTGCGAATCAAAGAACCTGTTACCTATGTGTTCCACCCCTCTCCTGCCGGAACAGTGTTGGAGCAGAAACCTGAACCTGGTACAGAACTGACGGGGTTGACTGATCTGATCCTGGTGGTGAGCAGGGGACCCGAGGTGGAAAAGAAAAAGATGCCTAACCTCATCGGCCGCTCGTATTCGGAAGCATTGGAGCTTCTGGTAGATGAACAGATCCCCTTCGTGTTCCAATCCCAGGAAAGAAAACAGGGGAAACGGCCAGGAACTATTGTAGAACAAACTCCCAAAGCAGGGGAAGAAATAGAACCAGGAACTCCAGTCGAACTGGTGATGACGGAACCGGCTGAGCCTCCTAAGGATTCCCGTTTCGGGTTGTTCGATTATACCCTACCTTTCTATCCCGTGGTGGTGGATTTAAAGGTAGAGGCCGTAAGCCCCGGAGGAGAGCGGAAAGTCCTGTTCTCTATGAAGCATCCCGGCGGGAGGATTGCCTTCCCCTATGTGCAACCCATGAATACCACCCTTGTTCTCTCTGTCTTCGATCGAGAAGTCATACGCCACAATGTGCAGGGGAAGGAGAACTGATCACTCGTGCACCGAAAGAGCGTATCCGTAAGGGAATCACCGATCCCATCCCAAACAAGCG
>CALKLC010000215.1 GCA_937991975.1 uncultured Spirochaetales bacterium
GAGGGCGGTTTCGATGAAGGACTTTTACAGAACATCGCGACCCTTTCGGGTGGAAGTTACTTTCATGCAGGGAATCCGGAAACTCTTTCATCGGTGTTTAAGATGATCGATTCCCTTGAACGTCAGGGCAAGAGGGTGAAACTCCAGGTTCGAAAGGTTCCCCTCCACACTACTTATGCCATGGGAGCTTTCGCCTTGTTGGTGGTATCGTTTTGCCTTCGGGTGGCTTTTCTCCGGGAGGTACTATGAACCTGTTTCAAGTACAGAATCCCTCGTATGGATTTCTCCTGGGAATACCCCTTCTGGCTGCGCTGTTGGCGTTCCTCACTTTCCCCCGATCCCGGAAGGACTTCTTGCGCTTAACAGGGAACTCCGATTCCTTACAACGTTCTTATAACTATCGATACATCCTTCGGGAAGGGGCTTTTGTACTTTCCCTTCTATGTATCGTACTTGCTTCATTAGGTATCATGTGGGGCACGAAAGCTCTGGAGGAAAATCGTAAAGGAGTGGATATCGCATTTGTTCTCGATATTTCCAGAAGTATGCTGGCAAAGGATGTGCCTCCCAACCGCTTAGAGTATGCAAAAATGCTTGCCCTAACACTCGTGACTACCCTGCCTGATGCACACTTTTCTGTAGTGCTTTTCAAGGGTACTGCTATGAAGGCTATCCCGGTTACGGAAGATCGACAGACGCTGGAAAACTATTTGAGAAACGTGAATCCTTCTTTCCTCCAGAGTAAAGGAACGAACCTCGCTTCTGGGTTACAGGAGGCACTAAAGTGCTTTCCTCAGACATCCTCCAGGCACAGAATAGTAATTCTTCTTTCAGATGGGGAATCCCAGGAACCTATCCCGGGTTCTATTCTGGGTAGGTATAAAAAGGAAGGCATACCTATAATCAGTGTAGGTATCGGCACGGTAGAGGGAACGGTCATTGCCGATCCTACACCTATTCGGGGGAAGGATGGAAGGGTGGTGGTGTCCACATTGCAGAGACCCCTCTTGCAGAAGGTTGCCCAGGAAACAGGAGGTTTATACCTGGAAGCAGGAAACTTGCCTCTTAATCGAGATCTCTGGGAACGGATAGAGCAGTTTCGATTCGAACGGGAGAAAGTAAAGATCAGGATCGTGCCGGCAGAGCGGTATGAACTGTTTCTGTTCCTCGCTCTCGTCTTTCTACTGGTCTATGGGGGTATAAGGGTTTTACCATGGCGATTCGAAAAGGAATAGTTCTTGGCTTCATAATCCTGGAATTCATCAGTGTCGTATCCTGCACTGGAGTAAGGGTAGGATGGCACCTAGTTAAAGGAAACCGGTACTATGCAGAGGGCAACTTCCAGGAAGCACAGGTGGCCTATACGCAAGCGTTAGAGGTAGGAGAATATGGAGAGTACGCGCATTATAATTTAGGAAATGTGTACTATACGTTGGGGGAGCGGAAAGCTGCCCTTGCCGAGTGGGAAAAGGCACAAGGTGCAGAAGAATCTAGACTTCGTTTCAACGTACTCTTCAATAAAGGTGTGCTTGCCCTGGAAGAAGAGAATTTCAAAGAGGCAGAAAGGTTGTTCATCCAGGCACTGGAAATAGATTCCACAAGTTACCCTGCGAAAATCAATCTGGAATATGCTCTCCTGAAACTTTCTACCCTGCAGGCTCAGGCTTCCAAACTGCACGGTTCTCCCAGGTCTCATCAATTGGATGACGAAGGAGAGAGACTATTGCATTACATTCGTCAGAAGGAAACTAACCGATGGATCGCTTCGAACAAGATCGTTTTAGAAGAATCAGCAGAAGATTGGTGATCCTTTTCTCGTTCCTATTCCTGGAAGTACAGATGCTATGGGGGCAAAGGTTGGAATGGACGATTTCTCCTGCATTGCCCAAAGCAGGAGAGCCTTTTACCCTGCATGTTCGTTTCCCTGGCAGAGCATCGGAAGTTAGTGGGATTCCTGGGGAAGTAATACCTATCAAAGAAGATTTTTTCCCCCCATCGTTACAGTTGTTCAAAGGCCCACTTCTAGAAACTAGGCGGGAACGGGTAGGGGAAAAGTTATCAGAAATCCTTCTCGTTTCTTACATTTTCATTGCCCAACGCGCGGGCCGCTTCAGGTTGGATCCCCTTCAAATTAAAATCGGGGAACAGGAGTATCGGGTTGAACCCTTTCTTGTAGAAGTGGTACAGAAGGACCTTCCCCATCGAGTACCTTTTGAGCTGGATTGGATCCTTCCGAAGGGTCCCTTCTATGTCGGCCAGGTGATCCCCCTCCAATTGGTGGCAAAGGACCTGAAGGAATTGAGATCACCCGAGGTTGCACAGGTAGAACCTACTTCCGCGGGGATACTGGAGAAAGTGTCGAACCTTTCCGGAAGGGAACCGGACAAAGGGCAAGACGGCTGGGTTGTGAGTACCATCGGCCAGTACCTCTATACCCCTTATAGAGAAGGGTCTCAATTCCTTCCCTCTGCCACTGTCAGAATCGAGGGGATCGAACAAAAGCTCGAAGGAAAGAAGGTTTCTATCCTGCCTCTCCCCCTTCCCGTAAAGAATGGAAGTGGAGCAGTGGGCTCCTTTTCTATCAAAGCTTTTCTGGATGATACAAGTATTCCGGAGGGCTCGGTTACCACCCTGCGGATCCGTATTGAAGGGAAAGGGAACCTCCATTGGGTAAAAGCCCCTTCGATTCAAGTTGAAGGTTGCTCCTTGATCTTTGGAGGTCGAAGAAGTCATTACACCCCCACAGGGGAGGGATACGAAGGATGGATAGAGGAAGCATACCAGCTTACTCCCAAACGAACCGGGGCGTTAACTATCCGAATCCAACCCTTCTCTTTCTGGGATCCTTTCCGGCAGAAGACCCAGGAGCTTTCCCTTCCGCCTCTAACCATTCAGGTGCGTGAATCAAGGAAAACGGATCAGGGCGACCCTCCCAAACAGGTTACCCTCAACCCCCTTCCTGAAGACCTTAGGGTATCAGGATGGACTACATGGTTCCATCGTCCCGTGTCGTATGTTCTCCTCCTGCCGGCGATTGTGGGAATGGTGGGGATGTATAGAAGAAAGCGGGGTAAGTTTCTTCTTTATTGTGTGGGATGGATTTTGTGTGTCGGAGTTCTTGTCCTCCCGTTCAGTGATTTCTTTGAAGCCGACCCCCGCGGCCTTATTGCAGTAAAGGAGTTTAACGAAGCAGTTCGGCAGGGGAGAAAAGGGGAATGGGGGGAAGCCCTTTTTCATCTGCGTAAGGCTTCTACCCTTTCACCGGATCCTGTTTTTAGGGAGAGTGTACGAAAGGTAGAAGATGCTTTTGGTCACACCTTCCGTGCTCCTCTTCCCCGTACGGTACCAGATACGTGGTTTCTGTGGGGGATAGGGGCCTTTCACCTTATAGCGATTGGTACCATGGTACAGAAAAGCAGACGGAGAAGAGGGTGGGTCCTTGGAATCGGAGTCAGTGCCTTGCTTCTCTCCAGTGTTGGCCTATACAGTTCCCTCTCTGATCTCCGAAAACCCTGGGGCGTAGTGGTAGCTTCTAACGCTGTGTTACATACGGTTCCTTCTCCTTTAGCCCGGGAGGGCATTCCTCTTCCTCCGGGGTCGAGCTTCTATGTGGGAACAGAAACGGGGGAGTACGTGTTCGTATTTCTGGAAGGAGTGAAGGGATGGGTGGAAAAGAAAAATCTACGAAGAGAATGAAAGAGAATCCGATGGAGAAGTATCTGAAATTGTTTCCTCCGGCGGGGCATAAAGAAGAGATGGAAACAGGAACGGGAAAAAGGGGGGGGACTCCTTCTCTGCCAACGATAGATCTGCATGGAATGAGCCGGAAGGAAGCTCGGATTATTTTAACCGACTTTCTAAACAATTGCCGCCGAAGGGGAATCCGCAGAGCACTGATCATTCATGGAAAAGGTTATCATTCTACCGGTCCTGCAGTACTCGGGAATCTGGTTAAAGAATTGCTAAAGAGTTCAATGGAAGTGGAAGATTTCGGTCCCGCCCCGCCGGAAAAGGGGAGTTCCGGTGCTACCTGGGTGCTTCTCCGTCAGCGTTCTCGATAGATGATCCGACCTCGGCTTAGGTCGTAGGGAGAAAGAGCTACCTTTACCTTATCGCCCGGCACAATACGAATGTAATGCTTTCGCATCTTGCCCGAAAGATGGGTGAGAATCACATGGCCATTCTTCAATTCTACCCGAAACATCGTATTCGGAAGGGATTCTTTTACAACCCCTTCTACCTCTATCGCTTCTTCTTTTGCCACAAAGCCTCCTTACCTTGAAATTATGATATTTTTATCTAATATATGTAAACAGTATTGGATGTGTCAATTCTCCCGGGAAGGAGTTGACATTTTCTCACTTTTCATGCAGATTCCTTTCCCTGAAATCTCGCTGTGCGAAAATAAGGAGTTCGGAATGAATAAAGAGTTTGTCGAACAGATGCGGGTGACTCTGGAGAATATGAAAAAGGAGATCATCGACAAGCTTGTAATGGAGAGTTCCGAATTTCGTGAAATGGTTGAAGACCTGGATCCTAAAGATCTTGTGGATTTGGCTTCAGACGATATCGATCGAAAGACGCTGGAAGCTCTTGGATCACAGGAATTGAAACGACTTCGCCTCATCGAAGCAGCCCTCAACCGGATCGAAAACGGGAAGTATGGGATTTGCATGAAGTGCAACAAGAAAATTCCCCAGGAACGTTTACAAGCCATCCCTTACGCTATTCTCTGCGTGGAGTGTAAGAACTCAGACGAGCGGAGAAACCGCTAAATCCTAATCTTCCTCCTCTATCTTCCGATATTGAAAGGTGAGGAGGAAGGATAGGTGATCGAGTCTACTCACCTATACACCACAGTACCTATTGGAGATCTCCTGCGAGCAAGGTATAGTGCAGAGCGACTCTCCCTGCCCCTCGAGCAGAATCTTTTCATGCGATTCAAGCATGTAACGGGGGTACCTTCCCCCGATGGATCAGGGTTCAGTGTATCCAGATTGCAGCTCCTCGACACCCTGATCGAAGCGTTGAAACGCTTGCAGGGGAAAGGGATACATATTCCTGATCCTGGCGATGCCTCCCCTGAACAGTTGGATCGTCTGATTGAAACTCTTTCGAAAGAATTACATGAGAAAATACGTCAGGTTGCACAAACTCCCTTTGCCTCCGCATTGGGAGCCGGAAAATCTTCTGTAGGTCTGTTGGTGAACCTGCGCACCTGATAAAAGCCATTAAATTCGCAAAAACGGATTGTATCGAAGTTCTCTTTCGATGGTCGTTTGGGGCCCATGACCGGGGAAAACCCTCGTTTCTGGAGGGAGAGTGTAGAGTTTCTCCCGGATACTCCGGGATAGACGTTCCGGATCTCCACCTTCCAGATCGGTGCGGCCCACTCCTTCAAAGAACAATGTATCTCCCGAGAACAAGATCTTTTTATTTTCACTGTACAGGCAAATACTGCCCGGAGAATGACCGGGGGTGTGAAGGACTCGAAGATCCGTTTCGGGTATCAAGTCGCCCTCTTTGAGAGGATGGTCGATCGTGGGGACCCCTCGAAACAGTTCGAGGAAAAGGGCTTCTCCTTCCACGCCCAGTCGTTGAAAACTTTTCCTGTGTCTCGATTCTGCCTCGGGGCCGAAAAAAGATAGCTCTTCCATGTGGGCCAGGGTGAACAATGGATGAGAGTTATAGTGCAGTTGAAGTTCGGTGGCGGCTGCCGTATGGTCGAAATGACCATGGGTGAATACAATGTAGAGAGGGGTTTTATTGAGAATCGTGATCTGCCGAATGATGGATTCTGGGTCTGCACCGGGATCTATTACAAGGCATTGTTTCTTACCAATGAAATAAAGATAACTATTGGTGAATAAAGGTCCTACAATAATCCGTTCTACCATGTTAGTATCAGAGTAAGAATTTTCTTCCATGTGATCAAGGGAGGGAAAAAGATGGAATGGATCTGGATTTTTGGGATCGCCCTTCTCTGTTATGGGATCATTCCAGGAATCGGAGCATTCCTGGTTCGATCCAGATGGAGATCCTTCCGCCGCGAGGTGATCCGTTCATCCTTTTTTCCTATTGTAACGTATCGAACACTTCTTGGATGGAATAAAATATCCCCGGGTTCCTCTTCTGAGTTCCGGTTCTTTGGGACTCTCGAGGGCGTGCAGGAGGACAACAGTATCTGGATCCGGTCTGACAATCTTGCCCTTTCGGCAGACATGACTGGACAGGACCTGTTTCTTCTACCTTCGGGCAAAAAAGAATCCGAGGGAGATGTGGTAGAAGAGCATCCGCCCTTTACCGGTGATGAAATCCCTGCCATTATCCCCTGGAGCAGGGTCTCTGCGTTGAGTGAAGGAACCAAGGTGTACATTGCGGGGACGTTAAAAAAGATCGACGGAAGGTATCTCTTCCATGCAGATCCACCCGGCAAGTTGCTGGTAGTGTTTTTTGATGGAGAGGATCGGCACCTTTTACGGAGGATGATATGGAATAGTCGGCACAGGAACGAGTACTGGAATCAATTTACCCCCGTATCCCTCGGATTGGGAGCCCTGGCAGAGATGTTTCTGACCTACTACCTCTTGAACACCGCTCATCTCCGGATCCCATCGATCTTGTCGATCGCAGCTGCCTTAGTACCGATTCTTCCTTTTCTTCCCCCTGGAATTTTCTTTTTTCTCCTGTATCGATGGCTCTGGGGACGGGCACGGTTCCTCAGGGCAGAAAGGGATCTCCTGAGGTTGCCCCTTCGCTACTTTCCCTCTTCGGATCTATCCCAGGAGATCCCTTTGTCCCATGGCGAAACGTACTTCTGCTCTATCCTTAACCGTATACCCCGGGATTTGCTCAAAAAACGGGGGCGTATCCGGGGAACGATTCTCCAGAAATTGAGTGATACCAATTTAAACTGCTCGAATACAGGCAACTCCACCGATCGGTTCTACTGGTTCGGAATTCATCGGGAAGGAGACCCGTATCCCGATGTTTCGAAGGACCCGATGGTGGAAAATATCGTACTTCCTGGCCCACCGGATCTTCTCGCGAGGGCTTGTGAAAAGCAGGCTTACAAGCTGGAATTAATCTCTGCCCTTGGGTTTGGCATGGGTTTTGGAATGAACTTATTCATTACCCTTCGAATTCTCGCCCTGATGGTTCGGTGAAAATTCGGATTTTGACACTTCCTCTTTTTTACGGGCATAGTTTACTGTAAGCTTCTTTCCCTTGAAATCGACACCATTGAGTAGTTCGATCAATTTTTGAGCTTTGTCTGCAGTCACTTCCACGAAAGAGTAGTTATCCAGGATTTTGATCTCACCGATATCCGATTTGCTGAAATTAGGAAGCCCACAGATCAACGCAGACCAATCCCGGGGAAAGATTTTACGATTTTTGCCCATACTGAAGAACAGGGTAGTCATAGCGACTTTTTCGGAGTTCTTTAGCCCCACTGGTGTTCCCTCTACCAACATCTGATAGAGAAGTTTCAACAGGTAGGCTGCAAAATAGGACCGTAGAAAAATCGACACATGCTTCGAGATGAACTTCTTGAAATAGGACAATTCTTTGGGGTCTTCGGAAGAACGAACTTCTTGAAGGAATTGTTCTATCAGTTTTCGCAGAGAGTCTTCTTCCACAGGTAGTTTTGTGTGTTCTATTGCCACTTTCTTACACTCCTGTAATTGAAATAAGTTTTCTTTTATTATTTTATAAAGCACATAGGATTTGCCCATCTGGGTACTTGCGAGGATTTTACAGGCTACATTTCCTTTATCAGGAGAAAAGTGAGAATAGGTATAGAAATCCCTTATGAGAAATGCCCC
>CALKLC010000216.1 GCA_937991975.1 uncultured Spirochaetales bacterium
AGAAGGCGATGCGGGATGCGTTCCAGTTGCGGCAGCTCCTGGAACTGGAAGGGTTACGATTAGGATGGAAGCGGATCGGCCCTGAGGAACTGGCAGAGCTCGAGGCACTTGCCCGTGAAAGTGATAGGGCGAGACTGGATGGAATCCGATCAGATACTCTGGCACCCAAGATGAAGCTAAATACTCAGTTCCATCTCCGTATTAATCGGCTCTCAGGAAACGAACTCATGACAAAGGTCTTACAGGATACAATCAACCTTCTGATGCGAGGGCTGGCCCAGATCATGAGTCGGGAGAACGAGATGCCTCTCCCGAAACGAACCCATCATATGGCTATTGTCGAAGCGATTCGATCGGGCAATCTGGAAGAGGCTATGGAGGAGTTACGGAGTGATATAGTGGACCAGGAAAAGAACATGTGGGGGTTGTAAGTGCTGCTGTAATGCCGTTGGCAACGCAGCCAGCATAGAACATAATCTTAATCTCTGTTAGGAGGTTACAAATGTCGAAGGTATTGAAAGGTGTTCTCTTCCTTGCTCTGGCGCTAGGGATGGTATGCAGTGTGTATGCAGGCGGCAAGCAGGAGAAGGCAGCGACAGACGAGCCGGTTTATATCGCACTGACCGCTCCGATCACAGGGGACTATGCGGAATATGGGAACAACTTCAAGCGGTCCGTCGAAATGGCCATCGATAAGATCAATGCTGGAGGGGGAGTCCTGGGTCGCAAGCTGGCAGTTCTTGTAGGAGATTCCAAAGGGGATCCCAAAGAATCGGCTACTCTGGCACAGAAATGGACTTCTGATCCAAGAATCGTGGCTCAGATTGGGGATTTTACCAGCACCTGCTGTCTGGCAGCTCAGCCCATCTACGATCAAGCCGGAATGGTTCAGCTTTCTCCCACAGCGAGCCACACGAAGTTTGCGCAAGGATCTAAGTGGAGTTTCAGCATTGTAGGTACCCAGGCGGGCGAACAGCCCTTCATTGCTGATTATGCCTACAACAAACTGGGTTTACGAAAGATCGCCGTCATTCACATTAATAACGACTGGGGGGTGGATACCGCTCGATACTTCACCGAAAACTTCAAGAAGCTGGGGGGAACCATCACCGCTATCGAGAATTACTTTGACGGGGAAAAGGACTTCACCGCCATACTCACCAAACTCCGGGCTTCCAATCCTGAAGCTCTGTTCATGGCTGCCATGTACAATGATGGAGCTTCCATCAGTAACCAGCGGGCCAAATTGGGGTGGAACCTCCCTGTGATCGGGCCCAGCTCCCTGTACTCCGAACAACTCTTGAAGCTGGGTGGCGATGCAGTGAACAACCTCTACACGGTGGTGAGTTTCTTCACCGATGATCCCAAACCAGAAATACAATCCTATGTAACGGAGTTCCAAAAACGGTATGGCCTAAAACCGAACTTCCACGCCTCATTAGCCTACGACGCGATGATGCTTCTGGCGGATGCTATGAAAAGGGCAGGATCCTTTGATCGAGACAAGATTCGGGAAGCACTCCAGGCCACAAAGGACTTTCCTGGTCTTGCGGGATCCATCACCTTCACAGAGAAGGGAGATGCTATCAAGCAGTACACCCGCGTGATGGTAAAGAACAACAAGTTTGAGCTGTTCGATAAACGTTGATCCTGAGCGTTAAACGGTATGTTTGTTCAGCAATTGATCAATGGGATCACCCAGGGGAGCATCTTTGCTCTCCTGGCCATCTCTTTTGCCGTGATCTATGGAGTGCTGAGACTGGTAAACTTCGCGACCGGTGCCACCTACATGATGGGTGCATTTGCCGGCTGGCTCACGGTACAGTATGTTTCCCGGAATATCTTTCTAGCGATGCTGGCAGGCCTTATTACTGGATGGTGTATCGGCTACTTGATCGAAAAGGTGGCGATCAAATCCCTTCGGGGAGTCGCTCGCATTGCCTCCCTCATCTGCACCATCGGTTTTTCGATCTTTATGATGGAAATTGCGACGGTTATTTTCGGTGCGGAAACAAAGGCGATGCCCTCCTTCTTTAATGAAAAAGCCTTTACCCTGGGGGAAGTTTCAGTAGTATGGTACCAGTTGTTCCTGGTAGGTACGGCTGTTACGATTCTGCTCCTGTTACAGGTACTGATTTTTAAAACCAAAGCGGGTTTGGCCATTCGGACAGTTTCTCTTGATTTCAAAACAGCGGGATTGATGGGGATCAACGTAGATCGCACGATTTCCCTCGCATTCTCGTTAGGAGGAGCTACGGCGGGAATCGCTGGGGTTCTGGGGAGTGTATACTACAATATCGTGAACCCAACAATGGGAAACCTCCAGGGACTCAAGTCCTTTTCCGCTGCGGTATTCGGCGGCCTTACCTCCATACCCGGCGCTATTCTGGGAGGCTACCTCCTCGCTATCGTGGAGAACTTTGGCGTACAGATCGTTTCCGGTGGATACCGGGATATTATTGGGTTTGTAATTCTGGTAGGATTCTTACTATTCCGACCACGGGGGTTATTGGGGAAAAAGACATCCCTCTGAGCATACTTACCCTCTAGGAAGGCGAATATGAAAAAATTAAACATAGCAGCGGTTGCTTTAGGCAGTGTACTGCTGATCAGTTTCCCCTATATCGTTCCCAATCCCTACCTGGTGCGGGTAGCCATCATGTGTGGGATCTATATGATACTGGCCTCGAGTCTCAATATCGTCATTGGCTTCACTGGCATGTTTTCATTGGGTCATGGGGCTTTCTATGGGATCGGCGCCTACACTTCGGCTTTACTGGCTTTAAACCTCCAGTGGCCTTTCTGGGTAACCTTTCCCCTCGGCGGAGCCATGGCTGCACTCTTTGGGGTATTGATCGGGGTGGCTACCTTAAGGCTTCGTCAGATCTTCCTTGCCTTTACCACCCTCGGTTTTGGCGAGATCACCCGGATCGTTATTCTCAACTGGGATTCCCTCACTCGCGGCCCCATGGGGCTACCGGGGATCCCTATCCCAACCTTCTTCGGCGTACGCTTTTCTCAGGCAGGATACTACTATTTCATCCTGCTCTTCACAGCGGTGGTAGTTCTCTTTATCTACCGTCTGTACCGATCCCGAATAGGTCGAGCATTCATTGCCATTCGCGAGGATGAAGTGGCAGCTTCTCATATGGGAATCCATCTGTTCGGGTTCAAAACCCTCGCGTTTACCCTGGCCTGCTCCATTGCGGGATTGGTGGGAGCCTTCTACGCTCACTTTGCCCGCTTCATCAGTGCAGATCAATTCGGGGGAAACGAATCCTTTGCTATCCTTACGATGGTAGCGTTGGGCGGTACAGGATCCATTCTAGGCCCTCTACTGGGAGCCGCAGTTCTGATCATTTTTCCGGAGGTGTTCCGATTCCTGGCCCAGTTCCGCATGGTGATCTATGGAGCTATCCTCATATTCGTCATCGTGGTAAAACCCGGTGGGATCGTCGGGGTACGTGGGGTGTTCGAAAAACCTGTTCAGGCCATTCGGGCGAAACACAGCCACCAGAAAGGAGGACGGTAGTGTTCTTTCAAATGAGAAAGGTCCGTAAATCCTTCGGAGGACTTGTGGCGGTGAATGACGTGGATCTGGATGTACAGAAAGGTGCAATCCATGCAGTTATTGGTCCGAATGGAGCCGGAAAGACCACTCTTTTCAACTGTATCACCGGGCTTCGAAGGGCCGATGCAGGGGAAATCCTCTTTGAAGGAGAGAATATAAAGGATCTCCCCACCCATCGGATTGCTGCCCGGGGGATCGGCCGTACCTTTCAGAACATCCGACTTTTCCCTTACCTTTCCGTGCTGGACAACGTAAAGGTGGGAACTCACCTGTTGAACCACACGACCCTGTGGGATACGGCCTTAAAAACTCCCAGGTTCCGAAGATTAGAAGGGGAAGTGGAAGAGTTCTGCATGGAACTATTGCGCCAGACACGACTCCTGGAAAAGAAAGACCAGTACGCACGAAACCTTCCCTACGGAGAACAGAGAAAACTGGAGATTGCTCGGGCCCTGGCATCGAAACCGAAGCTCCTCCTCCTGGATGAACCAGCCGCAGGGATGAATCCCGCGGAGACAGCCGAGCTGGATGATTTCATTCGGTCTCTTAAAGCAAAGGGGATTACTATCATCCTTATCGAGCATGATATGAAACTGGTGATGAGTATTGCCGATACCATTTCGGTGATCGATTACGGAGTCAAGATTGCCGAAGGCACGGCCCTTGAAATCCAGTCCAACGAACGGGTGATCGAAGCATACCTGGGAAAGAGGAGGAACTAACCATGCCCCTGCTGGAGATAGAGAAGCTGGTGGTGCAGTACGGAGCCATACGAGCCCTGAAAGGGATTTCCCTGACGGTAGAAAAAGGTGCACTGGTTACGTTGATCGGAGCGAATGGAGCAGGAAAAAGTACCCTCCTCAATACCATCACGGGAGTTGTAAAAGCCAGTGAGGGTGCGATCCGGTTCGACGGAATGGATATCACCAATTGGGACTCTCACGAAATCGTACGGTGCGGAATCTGCCAGGTGCCGGAGGGGCGGAAGATCTTTGGGGAACTTACGGTGGAGGAAAACCTCTATGCGGGAGCCTATATCCTGAAGGATAAGAACGAGGTGAAGAAGAATATACAGATGGTGTATGAACTTTTTCCCCGGCTGGCAGAACGGAGAAAACAGGAGGGGGGTACTCTTTCTGGAGGGGAACAGCAGATGCTTGCTCTGGCAAGGGGGATTATGTCAAATCCCCAGCTTCTTTTGCTGGATGAACCGAGTTTAGGACTTGCACCCCTGATCGTGGACAAGATCTTTGAGTTCATTCAGCAGATCAATCAGCTCGGGAAGACGATCCTGCTGGTGGAACAGAATGCCAACATGGCCCTTCAGGTTTCTTCGTACGGGTATGTGCTGGAAACGGGAACGATTCGCTTCCACGATGCTTCAGAAAACTTACGGAATAACGATATCGTGAAGAAGGCATACTTAGGAATCACCGTGTGAATCAGACTGGTATGCTACTCTGCGTGGATCTGGGAACCTCTGCGTGTAAAGCGTGTCTGGTGAATGAGAAAGGGGAGATCCTCGCCCAGGAAACTCACCCCTACCGCATTACAGTAGATGGGAACAAGGCGGAGATACATCCCGAGACAGTGTGGCAGGTAGTGGCGGGAACGATACGAGCTTTGCTCCATGTTCAATCCGGGTGTCATATCCTTGGTGTGGGTATCAGCACCCTTTTGGGGTATGTGTTTCTGGACAAGGAGGGTAAACCTGTCCGGCCTGCTATCCTCTATTTAGATAGCCGGGCCCTGGAAGAATGCAAGGAGGCTATCCATAGGGAGGACCTTACTCCCCGTCTTAAACGGACAGGCAGGAAACTAGCAGCATCACTATTGGCTCCCCTGGCACGCTGGATCCGAAGATACGAAGAAGAATGTGTGAAGCGGATCCATCGAATCGTGGGGTTGAAGGACTATGTGGTGTTTAAGTTGACAGGGGAATTGGGAACGGATGTTGCTCATTTGAACTATACGGGCCTCTACGATGTAGAGAATGGGGAATTGGATCCGGTTCTCCTTTCATGGGCAGAACTCAAAGAGGAGGTGTTTCCCCCGTGGACGTATCCGTACGAACGAGCGGGTTCGGTAACGGAGTCAGCGTTCGAGGAAACCGGGGTTCCTTCGGGAACTCCTGTGGTCCGGGGAAGTACGGATGGAACAACTGCCATGTATGGGGGAGGAATCACCGAATCAGGGACGGTTGTGTGGGTAAGCGGTACTACCGATGTATGCATGGTGTTGCATGAGAAGCCAGTGCAGGATCCTTCAGGTATCCTGAGCCAGAATACAGGGATGATTCCTGGAACCTTTGCCGTTGGGGG
>CALKLC010000217.1 GCA_937991975.1 uncultured Spirochaetales bacterium
GGGAAGTAAAAAAAATGCAGGAAGAACTCCTTCTCCAGAGGGAGGCAATGGAACAGCGGGAAAAGGAGTTGAAACTACGGGAAATCGAATTACGGGAATCGGGCATACGGGAATTACAGGTTTTTTTGAATGAGGCCCGAAAAGAATTGGAAACCCTCATTCGTACAGTACGGGAAGGAGAACTGGATAAAGAAAAAATACGGAAGGCTCAGGAGTTCGTCCAGAAGGTCCAATCCACGATTTCCCAGCAACAGAATATCCAGGAAGAGGAAGAGGAACGTTTTGTTCGGGTTTCTCCTTCAATGAAACTATCTCCCGGGATGGAGGTTCGAATCCGTAATCATCGCCAGAAAGGAATCCTATTGAAACGAATAAAAGACAATCTCTGGGAGGTGAGTATCGGATCTTTACGGATGCGGATACCAGAATGGGAAATCAGTGAGGTGTTGGCAAATCCGAAGGGAACTCGAGTGAGTATTGATGAACCCCTTACTACTACCGACATGCCTAAATTGGAACTGGATGTACGAGGAATGCGGGTAGAGGAGGCTTTGAAAGCAGTGGAGAAGCAACTGGATGGAGCTGTTCTTCAAGGCTTGAAAGAATTCAGTATCATTCATGGGAAAGGGGAGGGCATCCTGCAAAAAACGATCCGTCAATACCTTTCTCACTGTCCGTTGGTGGAAGAGTTCTTCTTTGCCCTGCCAGAGGCGGGGGGAACGGGTAAGACTATTGTGCGGATGAAATTGGGATAGAAATAGCCTTGTCATGGGTGGGATTTCCCATTACTATTAGCCTATCTATGCCTTTAAACGTCCTCTTCGGAATAGTAAGGGAAGTTCTATCGGAGTGGCAGGTATGGGTAGGGGGGCTTGTATTCCTGTGTTCTGCCGTGTTGATTGGCAAAGTAACGAAGTTCGAGAAAAAACCAAAGGTACGGTTGCGTTTACCAGAAGAACAGGTCCTGCCTTCTGGAGAATCTCAACCCACTCCTTCCAAAGGAGAAGTATGAATCACACAAAGTTCTTTCTTTTTGGTATTGTTGGATTTTTGATTTTTTCTATAACTTCCTGCGTAGATCTGGAAACGAAGATAGAACTTACCTCAGAAGGATCTGGAAAACTCGAGCTGGTATACATCGTTTCCTCTGCTTTAGTGCAACTCGGTTCTACTACATCCCCTGGCGTGAGTCTTCCCCTTCCGATCGCCGAAGAAGACTTTCGTCAAACCGTAGCGTCCATTCCTGGCCTTGGCCTTCGCTCCTATGAACGAAAGGACGAACCGGATAAAAGTATTATCAAAGCCAACCTCACATTTTCCTCCCTTTCGGATGTGAACCAACTATTTGGAGGGAAGGATGCGGTCATCTCCCAAACGCAGGAGGGTGCCGATCGGCTGGTGGAGATTACCATCACAGCTGGTACACCTGGAGGGTTAGACTCGAAGACGAAGGAGCTGGTAAATGCCTTTTTTTCCACCTATTCTTTGAAATTTCACCTCACTCTTCCAGGGGCTGTGAAACGGACATCTTCTACTCAAAGCATCGTGCAGGGGAATACCGCACAGTTATCTGTACCTATTTTGCAAGCGTTAGAACAGGAAGCTCCTTTGAAATGGAAAATTTATTGGTAACTATAGAGATTTTTGTATTGAAATTACGCTGGATTATTGTGTAAAATATCGCACATTAGGAAGGGGTAGGATGGATATTCAATTGAAAGAGTTGATTGAAACAATCAAGAAGGACGGAATCGCTTCGGCGGAGGCAACAGCTGCCCAGATCATCGCAGAAGCAGAGCGACAGGCCAAAGGAATTCGCGAAAAGGCCCAGCAAGAGGCGGAAAGGTTCATTCAAGAGGCAAAACGGGAAATTGCCCGAACAGAACAGGCTTCCCGGGATGCACTGGTTCAGGCGGGGAGGGATCTCTTGCTGGGTCTTGAACGTCGGATCGTTCGGTTGTTCGAAGGAGTAATAAAGACCGCAACACAGGAAGCCCTGGAGGGTGAAGGTCTGGTCCAGATCCTTGCAGCGCTTCTATCTGCCTGGGTGGAGAAGAATGATTCCAATATCGAGGTCCTCCTTTCCCCAAAGGATTACCAGAAGTTGGAAAAAGGATTACAGGCCAGGTTGGCCAAGGAATTGAAAAAGGGTGTGGTCATCAAACCTTCCCCCGCGGTAGAAGCAGGCTTCCGTATCGGGGAGAAGGACGGTTCATCGTACTACGATTTCACTGTAGAAGGGCTGGCAGAAATCCTATCTGCTACGTTGAGTCCCCGATTGGCAGAAATCCTCAAACAAGCTTCGAAGGTAGAGGGCTGACCTTGGCACAGTACTACTACACAGTTGCGGCCCTTCCCTATCTTTCTTTCGATGCACCTCCTCCCATTACTCTGTCGGAGTTCAGGACCCTATGCAGGGATACTCTCTCAGAAGCCGATTGGGAGATTCTGCAGCAAGCTTCCCTCTTTGGAGAAGAAAGTGGAAAGAATGACCTTCTTTTCCGATGGCATCGATGGGAACAATCCTTCCGTTCCGAGTTGGGTCGTCTGCGGGCAGCTAAGCTGGGAATGGATGCCGATTCTATTCCCAGGATTGTCCCGGAAACAGGCAGAGTACAGGAACTGGCCCGTGCTGCATGGATGGAAACCTCGCCCCTGGCGGCGGAGCAGCTTATCCTGAAAGCTTTCTGGGAGGTGCTGGAGGAACTTGAGGTAAACCACTTTTTCGATCTAGAAAAATTACTGGTTTACCATCTCAAACTCCAGATACTCCACCTGAAAGCGCAACGGAATCGGGAAGAGGGAGTCAAGAACTTTTCATCGGTGTATCACAGGATTCGTGAACAAATGGAAAATCCCATATTGGAACGCTGGAGTACACAATGACGGAAACAAAAGGTAGAGTAGTAGGTGTCAACGGAAATATGGTTACAGTTACCTTCGATGGCCTCGTAACTATGAACGAAGTAGCCTATGTAGTGGTGGGCGAAAAGAAGCTTAAATCTGAAGTGATCCGGATTCGGGGGAATTTGGCAGACCTCCAGGTGTTCGAAATTACCCGCGGAATCGGGGTAAACGATCCTGTCCTGTTCACGGGAGAACTTCTTTCGGTACGGCTAGGTCCAGGATTGTTACAGCAGATCTACGATGGTCTGCAGAACCCGCTTCCAGAACTGGCAGAGAAGTGCGGATTCTTCCTCGAACGAGGGGTGTATCTTTCCCCCCTTTCGGAAACGAAGACATGGTCTTTCACCCCCACAGTCAAAGTAGGGGATACGGTACAGCGTGGGGATGCCGTTGGAACCGTGCCTGAGGGAATCTTCAAGCATCGTATCATGGTTCCCTTTGGTTTTTTCGACACATATCGGGTAAAATCGATCGTTTCGCCAGGAGACTACCGGGTCACAGATACAGTGGCCGAATTGATAGACTCCAGGGGAAACGTCCATCCCCTCACCATGAGTTTCGAATGGCCTGTGAAACGACCCATTACAGCCTATTCCGAACGACTGCGTCCTGATAAACCCATGGTTACGAAAATTCGCATCATAGATACATTCATTCCGGTGGCACTGGGGGGTACGTACTGTATCCCCGGTCCCTTTGGAGCAGGCAAGACGGTCCTCCAACAGGTAACGAGCCGGAACGCAGAGGTGGATATCGTGATCATTGCAGCCTGCGGGGAACGGGCAGGGGAAGTGGTAGACACCCTGAAAGAATTTCCCCTTTTGATCGATCCTCGAACAGGTCGAACATTGATGGAACGGACTGTAATCATCTGTAATACGAGTTCCATGCCCGTGGCAGCGCGGGAATCGTCCGTATATACGGCAGTAACCATTGCGGAATACTATCGCCAGATGGGGCTGCACGTCCTGCTGTTGGCGGACTCCACCTCCCGTTGGGCACAGGCCATGAGGGAAATGTCGGGAAGGTTGGAGGAAATCCCTGGGGAAGAGGCTTTTCCCGCCTACCTGGAATCCGTCATAGCTAGTTTCTATGAACGGGCAGGGATCGTGCGGTTGCGGGATGGTTCCATCGGTTCTGTTACCATCGGAGGTACGGTAAGCCCTGCAGGGGGGAACTTCGAGGAACCCGTTACTCAGGCTACATTGAAAGTGGTCGGAGCCTTCCATGGTTTGTCCCGAGAACGCTCCGATGCTCGAAAGTACCCTGCAATCCATCCCCTCGAAAGCTGGAGTAAGTATAACGGTTCAGTGAATAAAGAGCTAACCGAGTATGGTCGGGATATCCTCTTTCGGGGGAACGATGTAGCCCAGATGATGAAGGTAGTAGGGGAGGAAGGTACAAGCCTTGAAGACTACATTGTATACCTGAAGAGCGAATTCCTCGACGATGTGTATCTGCAGCAGGATTCCTTCGATCCCGTAGATGCGGCAGTATCTACCGAACGGCAGCGGTATGTGTACAACCTGATCTTTGAAGTTCTGTCCTCCCTGTTCAATCTGGAATCGAAAGAGGAAGCTCGGAAATACTTCAATCAACTACGGCAGAAGTTCCGGGATTTGAATGGAGCCGAATGGGAATCGGAAGAGTTCGCAGGCAAAGAGAAGGATATCAGGAACCTGATTGCAGATAAAAAGAAGGGCACCGAAGAACGAGCATTAGAGATCCTGAAAAAAGTATCAGGGAGTTAGGAGAAGGCCCATGCGGAAAGTATACAGCAAGATTGAATCGATAGCAGGGAACGTAATCACTGTTTCGGCGGAAGGGGTTCGGTACGGGGAACTGGCTGAGGTTAGTTCCCGCCATGGGAAGTCCCTTGCCGAGGTAATCCGTCTAAAGGAAGACAAGGTGTCCTTGCAGGTGTTCGCCGGTTCTCGGGGTATTTCTACAGGAGACGAGGTGCGTTTCCTCGGGCACCCTATGCGAGTTTCTTTTTCGGACAACCTATTGGGAAGGATCTTCGACGGGTCAGGACGTCCGCGGGATGGGGGAACAGAACTGGTGGAAAACCTGATCGAAATTGGAGGTCCATCGGTAAACCCGGCTAAACGAATCATTCCCCGCAAGATGGTTCGTACAGGGATTCCCATGATCGATCTGTTCAACTCTCTCGTAGAGTCCCAGAAGTTGCCCATTTTCTCTGTATCGGGAGAGCCCTATAACCCTCTCCTTGCCCGGATTGCCATGCAGGCTGAAGTGGATATCATCATTCTGGGCGGAATGGGGCTTAAGTACGATGATTACCTGTTCTTCAAGGATACCCTGGAACAGGGGGGTGCATTGAGCCGATCCATCTTCTTTGTGCATACTGCATCAGATCCCATCGTAGAATGCCTCCTCGTTCCCGATATCTCCCTTGCAGTGGCTGAGCGGTTCGCCCTCAAGGGAAAGCGGGTGCTGGTTCTTCTGACAGACATGACGAACTTTGCTGACGCCTTGAAGGAAATCGCCATTACGATGGAGCAGGTGCCCTCTAACCGGGGATACCCGGGGGACCTGTACAGTCAGCTGGCGGCTCGTTACGAAAAAGCGGTAGACTTCGAGGGTGCGGGTTCCATCACCATCCTGGGTGTTACCACCATGCCAGGGGACGATGTAACCCACCCGATTCCCGATAACACCGGGTACATTACCGAAGGTCAGTACTACCTACGAAACGGCCGGATCGAGCCCTTCGGTTCCCTCTCCCGGTTGAAACAGATGGTGAACAAGGATACCCGGGCAGATCATCGGCCGCTGATGGATGGTATGATCAAGTTGTACGCGGCATACAAGGAATCTCTAGAAAAGAAATCGATGGGATTCCGCATGTCCGAATGGGACAACAAGCTTCTCAAGTATGGAGCCATCTTCGAGAGGGAAATGATGGACCTTTCGGTGAACATCCCGTTGGAGCAGGCCCTGGACAATGGATGGAGGATCCTGGCCGAGTGTTTCACGAAAGAAGAAACGGGCCTACGATCCGATCTAATTGCAAAGTTCTGGCCAGTGAAGTAAGGGTATGGCACGGATCAAATACACGAAGAACGAATTAAAACGGCAGAAGGATGCTCTCAAAAGGTTCCAGCGGTACCTGCCGACCCTCCAGCTGAAAAAACAGCAATTACAGATGGTAATCCGGACTGTGGAAGCGCTGGAGCGACAGAAGAGAGAAGCCCAGGAGGAGGTACGTAAGTCCATCGATAGCTGGATCGAGGTGTTCGGGGAACCCATCGACCTATCCAGCCTGGTAAAAATCGAGCGGATCGATACTGAAATTGGCAACATAGCGGGAGTGGATATCCCGGTGTTCAAGGGAATCAGTTTCGAAAAGATCCCCTACGATCTGTTCCGCTACCCTTTATGGGTGGACGCAGGGGTAGAGTATTTACAAAAGTTGATCGCGTACGACACAGAAATCGAGATCCTTCAGAAGCAGATTGAACTCCTGGCGCAAGAGTTACGGATCACAACCCAGCGGGTGAACCTTTTCGAAAAAGTAAAGATTCCAGAGACAAAAGAAAACATACGGGTGATTCGCATCTACCTGGGGGACCAACAGACTGCAGCCGTAGTCCGGGGAAAGATCGCAAAGAACAAGATCGTTGCCGAGAAGGTGTAGAAGCCATGATCATACCGATGAAAAAAGTGTACCTGGTACTCCTCGAATCGAGAAGGCGGAAAGCTCTCGCCCAATTGAAAAAGGTGGGAGTGGTCCATATCGAGCTGTTGGGGAAATCCAGTGACACCCTCGAACAACTCCAGGAAAAGCGTCAGTTCCTTCAGAGAGCTCTCCAGGCGCTTCCCCTGGAGGCAAAAAAGATAAGGAACGGCTCAAAGGGGCAAACAGAAAAAGGCTCTTCACCTCTCAAGGAAGAAGAAGTCTTTTCACTGGCCGAGCGAATTAACCGCACCGCAGACCAATTACGGACCTGTAAAGAAGAATCAGAAAAGTTGTTCCGCGAGATCGACTTCTGGGAAAAGTGGGGAGATTTCGAGCCGGAAGACGTGCGAGGATTGGAACAAAAGGGTGTGTTTTTACGGTTATATGAGATCCGGGTACCCCTGCTTTCTCAACTGCCCCAAACAGGTTTGAGGATTACCCTTTGGAGAACTAAAGAGTATGCCGGGATCGTCTGGATCGGAAGGAGAGAATCCGATTTTTCCCAGGGGATAGAACCCCTTCCCCTTCCCAGAAAAGGGTTGTCCCTTCTCCGGAGCGAATATGGAGAAAAGCGAAGGGAGATCAATCGGCTGGAAAGGGAACTCTTTGAGCTATCCCGTTATCGAGAGGATCTGGAAAGGATTCTGGACCGCCTTCAGGAATCCCTCGAGTTCGAGCAGGTATGCGCGGATCTTGAGCAGGAAGGAATGCTTCTCTATCTTTCGGGGTATGTTCCAGAACCCAAAGTGGAAGCCCTGAAAAAGGCTGCTTCTGAGAACGGATGGGGACTCCTTGTCCGAGATCCAGCACCGGATGAGGTCGTTCCGACTCTTATTGAAAATCCCCCCTGGATCCGGATTGTGCAGCCGGTGTTCCAGTTATTAGGAACGGTTCCGGGGTACAGGGAGGTGGATATCAGTTTCTTCTTCCTCATATTTTTCAGTCTGTTCTTTGCCATGATCATCGGGGATGGTGGATATGGGGTTATCCTTTTTGGCCTTTCCCTCTACTTCGCATGGAAGGAGAAAAAACGAATCGGTGTTGTTTCCGACGGGTTGATTCTACTGTTGGTAATGGGGTTCGGAACGATCGTCTGGGGAGCCCTTACGGGAACCTGGTTTGGGTTCGAACCTATTTCTAAGGCGGCCCCCTTCAGGTGGTTTGTCGTTTCCTCCCTATCCTCCTGGAATCCTCGATCTAGCGAAACTATCAAGCATTTCACCTTCATCATTGGGACGATCCACTTGAGCATTGCCCATGGGTGGAATTTCCTTAGGGAATTCTCCAGAAAACCGAAAATTCGGGCCTTTGCGCAGTTGGGATGGCTCTCTATGGTTCTGGGTCTGTATTTTCTAGTATTGAATCTGGCGCTGGATTCCACTAAGTATCCTGTTCCCACCTTTGCCGTATACATGATCCTCGGCGGATTGGCCGCTGTGTTTATCTTCGGGCAGCAGGAGGGGAACTTTATCAAAGGGGTACTTAAAGGATTCAGCGGATTCATTACCACCTTCTTGAGTGGTATATCTGTATTCTCAGACATCGTTTCCTATATCCGTTTGTTTGCCGTAGGGTTGGCTTCGATTGAGATTGCCAAAAGTTTCAACGGTATTTCCATGGGGCTTATGCAGCATCCCATCGGAATGGTGCTGGGAGTAGTGATCATCATCTTTGGACATGGGCTGAACCTTGCCATGGGTGGATTGGCCGTTGTGGTTCACGGTGTCCGGTTGAATTTGCTCGAGTTTTCTAACCACCTCGGTCTCGAATGGTCTGGGTTTGCCTACAGACCCTTTCGGGAGCGGGGGGAAGAGGTAATGTAAATTTTACGATAGTGCAAGGAGAGAAACGCATGAACATCGGATTAATGGGAATTGGGGCGGTTATGGCACTTGCAGCGGCAGGTTCAGCCCTAGGGGCGGGATCCGCAGGGATGTCTGCCATTGGGGCATGGAAGAAATGTTTCCTTCAGAACAAACCTGCGCCCTTCCTTCTGACTGCGTTCGTGGGAGCTCCTCTCACGCAGACGATCTATGGATTCATCCTGATGAATGCCTTGCGAACTGCCATGAGTAAGATGGATCCCTGGGTTATTTTCGGAGCGGGGGTGTTTGGAGGCTTTGCCATGGGAATGTCCGCATGGTTCCAGGGGAAGGCGGGCGCTTCTGCCTCCGATGCCTTTGCTGAAACAGGAAAGGGGTTTGGTAATTACATCCTGGTGCTTGGAATTATCGAAACAGTGGCCCTCTTTGTGATGGTATTCCTGTTAGGCATCATAGGGTAAGGGAATCTATACCCGGTTTTATACATGAAACCAATCGCCGTTAAGGTTGGGAGCGTAACCGTTGGGGGGGACGCTCCCATTTCTATTCAAACCATGTGGAAACGCCCCCTCCGGGTAGTGGACGAAAGTCTTATTGCAGAGGTGAATCGGCTTCAGGCGTTGGGGTGCGATATCTTAAGATTTGCAGTTCCAGATCTCGCAAGTGCCGATCTGCTGGGTGAGCTCGCAGGCCGGGTTTCCCTCCCCCTTGTAGCGGACATCCATTTCGACTATCGATTGGCCCTTCGATGCCTCGATTACCCGATTGCAAAGATCCGAATCAATCCGGGAAACATCGGCGCACGGTGGAAGGTGGAAGAAGTTGTAACGAAGGCGAAAGACAAAGGTGTTCCCATTCGGATTGGGGTGAATCATGGATCCCTACCCAGGAAATACGAGGATTTTTCAGATCCAGCCGAAGCCCTACTGGCTGCGGCGGAGGAAGAGATAGAGATTCTGGAGAGCCTATCCTTTCGTACCATCATCGTTTCTATGAAGTCTTCCGATACTGAAAGTACCGTGGAAGCGAACAGGAGATTTGCCACAAAGTACTCCTACCCCCTCCATATTGGTATTACTGAAGCAGGACCCTTAATACCAGGGATCGTGCGGAGTACCCTTGCGCTGTCTGAGCTTCTGAAGGAAGGGATCGGCTCCACTGTGCGGATATCATTGAGCGATTCGCCGGAAACCGAAATTCTTACGGCAAAAGAACTCCTTCTCGCTCTGGGGCTACGGAAGGGTGGAATCCGAATCGTAAGTTGCCCACGGTGTGGGCGATCGGGTTTCGATGTACAGGGGTTTTTGAAAGTAGTCGGAGAACGATTGCACCAGGACAAGAGGGAGCTTACCATTGCAGTGATGGGATGTGTGGTAAATGGGCCGGGGGAATCCCGTCATGCGGATCTCGGAATCACCGGGTCTGGAGATAAGGTTGTGCTCTTCAAGAAGGGTAAAATTGTGCAAACAGTGAGCCCGGCCGAAGCGGTGGAAGCCTTTTTAAAGGAGTTCGAAAACCTTTGAGAGCGTGGAAACGTTCCTTTTCAGGAATTTTCCTCTTCATCTATACTGGGCTATTCCTCTTTCCCCAACCTAAATCGGCGGATCAGTCGGATTGGTACCTCTTAGAAAAGGGGCGTGATGCCTTTCGGAAAGGCAACTTTTCCGAAACTTTAACCCTCCTGAAACGGTTTCAATCTGAGCATGGGGAAACGCCAGAGGCAGTTTTCCTTGCGGGGCAGGTGTACGAAGCCGAAGGAGAGTACAGGATTGCGCAGAAATACTATGAAAGAGCTCTGGAGATAAGTAAGCAATTCTATATCTTAGAAGAAAAATACCAGGTACTGTATCGATTGGCTCATATGTACCAGGCAGAAAAACGGTACAAGGAGTACGAGAGCATTCTGATCGAAATCTTAAAGGATCACCCGGAGAGCCGATCCGAACGATTCGAAAAGTTCAGGACATCCCTGTTCAGAGTAGTAACTACGGATGGGTTCAATACCGCCCTTCAATTGTATCGGTTGAAGAACGACTTTGCATCCAGGGCAAATAGAGAGCTGGGTATTTTCTACTGTCGGACCCGCCGGTCAGACAAGGCCATTCTGCACCTGACCCTTTCCCAGATCGGTATTCTTTCCACCCTGATAGACGAAGTGAAGTTCATCGATCCCGACTATCAGTTCAAGGATCTGAAAGAGTTGCTAACCCTCGCCATTGCCAGGCCCTATTTGAAGGGATACCTGCAGGAAAGTGGTGCGTGGGAAGGATTCTATTATCTCGCCTCTTCTCTTTACCTGCAGGGTGTACTGGATCAGGCAAAGGTACTGTGGGATCTTACTGCACAGTTTGGAGAGGGGGAAATGAAGATCCGGAGTCAGCGCCAGTTGAAAAAACCTCAACCGGAACCTTTGATTGGATTTTGACACGCCATGGACAAAATCATCATTCGGGGGGCTCGGGAGCATAATCTAAAGAACATCAACCTCGATCTTCCCCGAAATAAACTTATTGTTTTGTCTGGCCTCAGTGGTTCTGGCAAATCTTCCCTCGCCTTCGATACGATCTTTGCAGAAGGCCAACGAAGGTACATCGAATCCCTTTCTTCCTATGCGAGGCAATTTTTAGGCAGGCTCGAGAAGCCTGACGTGGATTACATCGAAGGTCTTTCCCCTGCCATAGCGATCGAACAAAAGACCACCCATCGGAATCCCCGTTCCACTGTGGGTACAGTGACAGAGATCTACGATTATTTTCGTCTCCTCTTTGCCCGGATTGGAATACCCCATTGCCCTGTTTGTGGACGGGAAATCAGGGAACAATCGGTAGACCAGATCATCGACACTGTGACCTCCTATCCCCAGGGAAGCAGGATCATGATCCTTGCCCCCGTACTCCAGGGGAAAAAGGGTGAACATCAACGGATTCTTGAGGATGCAAAAAAGGCAGGGTTCCTGCGAGTACGGATCGACGGACAACTCCATTCCCTGGAAGAACCTATACATCTGGAAAAAAACAAACAGCATACCATCGAGATCGTAGTGGATCGAATCCTCCTCGAGGAAGGAACAAGAAAACGAGTTGCAGAATCTATAGAAACAGCTTTAGAGATTGGGGAGGGAAGGGTAAGGGTCATTCGGGTGGATCTGGAACAGCCGATAGAACAGTTCTTTTCCCAGAAAAGCTCCTGTCCCACCTGCGGGATAAGTCTTCCTGAAATACAACCCCGTCTTTTTTCCTTCAATAGCCCCTTTGGAGCCTGCCCTGCGTGTTCGGGCCTGGGGGTTAACCTTGAGTTCGATCCGGATCTCATCATGCCCGATAAGGATCTCTCCTTCAACGAAGGTGGAATTGTTCCCTTCAATCCGGAGGCAAACTGGAATCGAAGCAAGTTCGAATCCCTGGCCCAACATTTCCACTTTTCTCTCGATACCCCTTTAAAGGATCTCCCTCCAGAAGTGATGGACATCCTTCTCTATGGAACTGAAGAAAAGGTGAACGTATCCTATGTGAATCGAGAAGGTACGGGGAAGTTCGAATACTCGGTTCCATTCAAAGGGATTCTGGAGGAACTGAAACGCAGGTACCTGGAAACCACTTCCGATCATGTAAAAGAGTGGTTGGAGCAGTTCATGACGAACCGACCCTGCACGGTCTGCAATGGAACCCGTTTGAAAAAGGAAGCTCTGGCAGTAACGGTAGAGGGAAAGAATATTTTTCAGGTAAGTTGCCTTACCATTCGAGATTGTCTATCCTTCTTTCAGACTCTTACCCTAACCCCGACAGAACAAAGTATCGCCAGCCAGGCAGTGAAAGAAATTGTGAGCCGGCTACAGTTTCTGATGAATGTGGGGCTGGATTACATTACTTTAGAGCGGGAAGCTTCCACCCTCAGTGGGGGAGAAGCTCAACGGATTCGTCTAGCCACCCAGATCGGTTCATCCCTTGTAGGGGTTCTGTACATTCTCGATGAACCAACCATCGGTCTCCATCAACGGGACAATCAGCGCCTTATAGATACACTGCTGCAATTGAGGGATCTGGGGAATACACTGATCGTGGTGGAGCACGATGCGCAAACCCTTCTAGCTGCCGATTGGATCGTGGATCTGGGGACCGGGGCCGGCATCCATGGGGGATCTATCGTAGCCCAGGGAACTCCTCTAGAGATCCTTGATCATCCGGATAGTTTGACGGGAAAGTATTTGAGCGGCCGACTCCATATTCCTCTTCGCCCCCTTAAGAGGGAGGGAAACGGCCACTTTCTGATTCTCCGGGGAGCCCGGAAACACAACTTAAAGAACATCGATGTCCGGTTTCCCCTGGGGAAGTTTATTGTAATCACGGGAGTGTCAGGCTCAGGGAAATCGAGTTTGCTTACAGACCTCCTTTACCCTGCGATTCTCGAAAAAATGGGAAAAAAACCGCAGAGGGAAAAGGATTTCGATTCCATCGAAGGTACGGAGTACATCGACAAAGTGATCCTCATCGATCAAGCCCCTATCGGCCGAACTCCCCGATCGAATCCCGCTACCTATACAGGACTGTACACAATGGTCCGTGAAATCTTTGCCACTCTACCAGAATCCAGAGCCCGCGGGTATACTCCTGGCAGATTTTCCTTCAACGTGCCCGGCGGGAGGTGTGAACACTGTAAGGGGGATGGAACGATCCGGATTGAGATGCATTTCCTGCCCGATGTGTTCGTTACCTGTGAGGTGTGCAAAGGAAAGAGGTTCAACCGGGAAACCCTCGATATTCGGTACAGGGGGAAGAACGTTCACGAAGTGCTGGAAATGACAGTAGAGGAGGCGCGAGAGTTCTTTAGTTCTCATCCACGACTGGTGGAAAAGCTCGATACCCTCTATTCGGTGGGCTTGGGGTATATCAAGCTCGGGCAGTCAGCGTTGACTTTTTCAGGCGGGGAAGCGCAGCGGATAAAGCTCAGTCTCGAGCTTTCCCGTAGGAGTACCGGATCGACCCTCTACATTCTGGACGAGCCCACCACAGGACTCCACTTTGCTGATGTCAAGATGTTACTGGAAGTATTGAACCGTCTGGTGGACAGGGGAAACACGGTAGTCTTGATCGAACATCATCTGGATGTAATCAAGCAGGCTGATTGGATTGTCGACCTCGGACCAGAAGGTGGAGATGAGGGGGGATGGATCGTTGCGGAGGGAACGCCAGAAGATGTAGCCGCCCATTCCAGCTCCCATACGGCCATCCATCTACGCTCCGTATTCCAGGAGAGGGAGTAGGTGCGTGAGAGGAAAAGGTACAAGGGTACCGCTAACCTTTCTCATTGTTCTCTGTCTATTCATGCTCAACCCTCTAACCCTGTCCTTGATCTTTTCTGAAACAGTAGATTCTCCTTCAGAACTATTTATCCAGACAATACCCCTTCAAATCTCTACCTCTACATTCATAGAACTTTCCGATTGGTGTAAGCGCCTGGGGCTGTCTACAGAGGGGACCCGGAAGGACCTGGAATTCCGCTTGTATTCCTACTATGGTATTTCTCCTTCAAAACCTGAAGAAGGGGAGAAAGAAAAAGAGACGCTGGTGCAGATCAAATCTGCCTCTTCCACCGAATACTATTCACTGGAAGAGTTTGACGAAGAGTATGTACGCCTCGATGGCGGTGTACACCTGATAATGGAAGACACGAAGAAGGGTACTACCTATACTCTTTTTGCCGATTCGGTTCTCTATAACAGAAGTAAAAAGTTATTGAGTGCTTATGGAAACGTCCGGTACCAGATTAAATCTCAGGGTAAGGAAGAAAAGTTCTCGGGTACCAACATCCTGATCAACCTGGATACCTGGGAAGGGTATTTCCTCAAAGGGGAATCCATCCGGGAACGGACCCTTGCGGGCGAACCTCTGACCTTTCGATTACAGGGAGAGTTCATTTCCCGCTCTACCTCTGACTTTGTACTGATGGAAGAGGCATCCATCACATCTTCCATCAACCTGCCTCCACACTATCGCCTGGAAGCCGAAAAAATATGGATTTTAGGACCTTCGGAGTGGGGAGTACAGAAAGCGACACTCTACGTGGGGAATATCCCTATATTTTATTTCCCTTTCTTTTTCTACCCCGGGGATGAAGTCGTGTTTCATCCGGTATTTGGATACAAAAGTCGAGAGGGTACCTTTTTCCAAACCACCACCTATTTAATAGGAAACCGGAAGAGCGAAGCAGGCTCTGCATCGTTTTTACAGCTTTCCGAAACGGGTCCCAACGATCGGGTAAAAAGTCTCCACGGGATCTTTCTGAAAGATACGGAAGAAAAATTGCCACACCCGGATTGGTATCTCAAGCTTTTCTTTGATGCATACAGTCGTTTGGGAGTCTATGGGGGGGTCGAGGGATCCTTGCCTAACCTGTTTCCCCAACTGAAGACCTTCTCCTTTTCCGGAGGAATAGGGGCAAGCCGGAACCTTTACTATGGGACTGTGCCGGGTTTCACCAATGCCTACACCCCTTACTGGGAAGAGGCAGATGGAAATCTTTCCACCTTCTGGAATACTACCTATTTTCTGGGGGCTGAACTGCCCTTTAGATACGGCAGTGAACTCTCTATGGAGTATGGGTATGATCCCCTGAAACTCCGCCTTACCTTCGAGCTGTACTCTGATCCCTACTTTAAAGATGATTTTGGCGACCGGATGGAACGGATCGACTGGAGTCGTCTCCTTCAGAGTGTGGTAATGGTAGAAACCACTCCTGTTCTGAAAGAACAGTTAGACTGGTCTATCGAAGGATCTTACTCCTTTAACACCTCCTCCCTTTCTCCCTGGATCACATCCCTCCGTATTCCAAAGGTAAGAAGTTCTTTAAACTGGAGAAGTAGAGAAATCCCCTCTACTTACTTGAACCCATACGAGAGGGTAGACCCAACAAGAAGGTACTACTACCCATCCGTCCTCTCCTCCCCGGACATGTCCCTTGAGATGGGAGGCACCCTGTACAAGTATGCTTCCCAATGGAGCATGAGCCCTGCATCTACTACCAGGAAGCCCTCTTCCGGGGAAAGGAAGCCATCTACCGAGCTCAGGCCTCCCTGGGAGTCATCAGAAGAAAAAGAAGACCCCCAGGAAAAAGAACCTTCTGGTCTAAAAGCTCCCAACCCCTTGCCCAACGCACCCACAAGACCTTTTCCGATTCCCCTGAGTCTGGACATTACATACGTGTTGAAACCAACCCTGACCTATCAAAACAATACATACCCTGATCCCTGGATCTTTCCCAGGGATGTACAATACCAGTTTTCCTACGCCACCTTTACGGTACAGAATCTCTTCCAGTTGGTTACCCAGGCACGCATCTATGATAAGCTGATTCAGCAGCAGAACACCCTCTCCATTTCTACACGGTATCGGGATGTTTCCTTCTGGGACGATACATTACCCATAAATCAAAAAAAGAATCTCGAACTGACAGCGTACCAGTATCGTACCTTAAGCATCTCGGATGCCTATACCTTCACAACCTACCCTTTATTGAATACTGAACTCTTTCAGAATTCCCAGGTGAATTATTCATTGAATGCCTTTCTGTTCCAGCGGAGTTTCTCCAGTCTGGTAAACGATGAACCAATCTACAAAGACCAATACCTGGATTTTTCGAAGAAAACCATTACCCAGCATCGAACCCAATTGATTTTGATCGGGAATTTCTTCCCTCTGCAACCCCAGCTTCAATTCACCTATACCATGCCTCCGTTGGACGAAATCTTTTCCACCGTTGCTTCCCTTGCCTGGGGGCCTTCCATCACTACCGTGAGCCTTACCCAGAAAAAAATCGATTCAGAGTGGGTGAATCAGCCCCTCAGTTTCCAACAAAAGCTGCAATTCAGTCCCCAACTCCTGTTCAGCGGAACCTACCTGTACGATCTGGAAGAGGAGCATCCTACTTCCTTCGCTTTCATGGCTACCCTGTGGTACCTTCAAGTACAATTCAATGCAGCGTATACAGAACCCTTTAGATACGAGGGAGCCTCAAAAGGATGGGTGAAACAGGACAGGAAGGAGTTCATCCCTTCTAATTTTTCCCTTGGGCTATCCTACCGCTACGAGCCTGAACCCCTGTGGAAAAACCGCATCCGGTTATCCTCAGGATTGAACTCGAACCTTTCTATGAACCTTATACGGTATACGGAATCCTCTCTCTCTATTTCATACGATCTGGTATTTTCCATCTATAGGTTTCTCGATCTGAAACTTTCTACCACTTCGAAAAATACGATGGTATTCCAGTATTTCCCCTCTCTTGCCGAGGGTGTGGATCGCAGGTGGCGAAACCCCCTATTGGATCTGGCAAAATCCTTCAACTTTTTCAATACCAGGGATCGGTACGATTCCTTTTTCAAACTGAGTTCTATCAAGTTAGAAGCTGTTCATCATCTGGACGATTGGGACCTCACCGTTTCATACACCGGTACGCCCGAGCTTTTGACCCTGGCCAATGGAAGGCAGGAGTTTCGATGGAACGGGATCCTTGGCATCTTCTTGCAGTGGAAGCCGATACCAGAGGTCAAATCTGAGTTCCGTTATGATAAAAAAGGGTGGACCTATTAGCACCCATTGACACTGGCAAGAAACTCTTCGTACACTTTATATGAAAGAGGTATATAGGTAGGAGTGAGATCAAAAAAAACAGGTTCTATTGTATTAGAGGATGTGGGAGTTCTTTCAGAGCTCTGTGGAGTAAACGATACCAATCTTGAAATCATTGCAGAGGTGTTGGAAGCTCCCATCTTTTCCAGGGGTAATGAAATTGTTCTTGAAACAGATAACGTACAGATCCACCATCGTTTCAAACAGTTAATCCATGAACTGGAAACCTATGCATTACAGGGCCAATCCCCTACACCGGATTTGATTCGGGCTGTCTATGCCTCGATTCTTACCCAGAACACAGCTGAAATAGAACTCCTTCGAAGTTGCAGTATCAATATTCCCGGTGGTTTTTCGCGGGTTTTCCCCCGAGGGTTACATCAGGCCCGGTATATAGAAGGGATCCAATCTCATGTGCTGAGTTTCGGAATTGGGCCTGCGGGCACGGGGAAAACTTTTTTGGCAGTCGCCTGTGCGCTGGAAGAAGTAATAGGAAGGAAGAAGCGTAAACTGGTGTTGACCCGGCCCGTGGTGGAGGCAGGGGAATCGCTGGGTTTCCTTCCCGGAGATCTTACTCAAAAGCTGAATCCTTATCTTCGGCCCCTGTACGATGCCATGGAAGCTTTAATCCCCCATGAACTGATCAATAGATTGCAGGAAAACGGGATGATAGAGATTGCGCCCCTTGCCTACATGAGGGGAAGAAGCCTGAAAAATTGTGTGGTGATTCTGGACGAAGCCCAGAACACCACCCGTGAACAGATGAAGATGTTCTTAACCCGTATAGGAGAGGATTCGCGGGTAATCGTAACAGGCGACATTACCCAGATTGACCTGCCCCGAAAGGAAGCGTCCGGATTGATCCATGCTACGAAAGTGTTGCAGGATATCAAAGAAATCTATTTCGGCTTTTTTACTGCAGCGGATGTCGTACGGAATCCATTGGTAAAGAAGATTGTTCAAGCGTACGAAACAGAAACGTTCAAAGATCGTAACGAGTAGGATAGATCATTGAATAGTGTCGACATTAGTGTAGCAGGCATTGAAGAGCCTTCCTGGATTTCTAATGTTGAACAGTTTTGTCTGAAGGTTCTGGAAGAATTACAACTGGACAACTGGGAACTTTCCATAGTATTTTGTAATAATCAATTTATTCGAGAGTTGAACAACCGGTTTCGGGGGAAAAACGAAGTGACGGATGTGTTGTCCTTCTCTCAATCCGAAGGGGAACCGTTTCCTGCCTCTCCCAATCTTACAAAAATTATTGGGGATATTGTTGTATCATTGGAAATGGTGGAAACAAACCGATCTGCTACAGGGGAATCCTGGGAAATGGAGTTGAAACGATTGTTGATCCATGGGATTCTTCATCTTGTTGGTTACGATCATAAAGAGGCCGAAGAGGAAGGTGAAATGATGGATCTTCAGGACCGATTGCTTCAACAGTTCAGGGAGGAACGATTCATCACATGAGTTTGGGGAATTGGTTCCATCGACTCATCAGTATCGATACCTGGTTCAACAAGAAGCATCACGGCACTGAAACGCCCGATGAGCGAGAAATGATCCACGGGATTCGAGAACTTTCCAGTACATCCGTAAAAGAAATCATGGTTCCTCGAATCGATGTGGTATTTTTCTCTCTCGATGCGCCGGTACAGGAAGTGCTGCACAAAATCGTCGAATCTGGCTATTCCCGGTTTCCCGTATACAAAGACACCATCGACAACGTGGTGGGGATGCTCTATGTAAAGGACATCCTGATGAAACTCGTACAGGGACAGCCCATCCGATTTGCTGAGATCCTTAGAAAACCCTATTTCGTTCCTGAAAGCAAAAAGCTTGATTCCCTTCTCCGGGAAATGAAACGGAGGAAGGTACATATAGCCATTGTGGTAGACGAATATGGAGGAGTATCTGGTATCGTGTGTCTGGAGGATATCATCGAAGAGGTAATCGGAGACATTCAGGATGAGTTCGATGACGAAAAAGAAGAGATCCTTCGAATCGGGGACAATGCTTTTCTCTGTGATGCCCGAATCAACCTCCACGATTTGAACGAGGAAATAGGCCTTAATCTGCCGGAAGAAGATTTTGACACCCTGGGAGGATTCGTGTTCGAACTCTTCGGGAAAATACCAGCCCGGTATGAAAAGGTCTCTTATAAGAACCTCGAGTTTGTGATCCAGGAGATGGAAGGACACAAAATCAAGTCCGTAAAGATCCTCCTTGCTGAAAAAGATGAAAATCCTGGCAATTCATAGATTCATTCTTCTTCTTTTTCTTCTTTCCGTCTCTGTCTGTTTTCCTTTTCTGCTTCTTGCTCAGGAACTCCCTCCCGATCACCCTATTTCCCTCTTTCGACAGGGGATGGAATATAGAAGGATAGGGGATTTCTACCGGGCACTGGAGTTCTTCCGTGCGGCGGCATTGAAGAATCCAGCTTATTTCGATCCCATCTTCGCTTCGGCCGATCTGTTCTTTCAACTGGAAGAGTACGATGAAGCGTTGAAAATGGTGGATACTGCCCTTCGATTATCGAGAAGTGATTCGAGCGCGCGGGTACTGAAGGCCAGAATCCTGGTAGGTATGGGAAGGTTCAAAGAGGCTTCGGATCTCTATGCCACTTTGCTACAGGAAGAACCTAACAATGTGGAAGCCAGACTGGGGAAGGCCGAGTTGGACCTGGCATTGGGGAAAAATCGAAACGCAACCCTCGAGTATCTGGATACGTTGAAGAGATTCCCGGATAATCGACGGGCTCTTCTTTCCCTGGCGGTCCTGCTTGCTCAACAGGGGAACGGGCAGGAAGCCGAAACGTACTTTGACGCTGCCCTCCGTACCCATAGCGATGCCCCCATTGTGCACTATCTGATGGGCGAGTACTACTTCAAGCAGAAAAAGTTCGACCTGGCTATTGAACGGGCCCTGGCAGCTCTCAGTATCAGACCGGATTATCCAGAAGCGCATCAGCTCCTCGGTTGGATCAGTTTTCAAAAGGGCGATTACCAGGAGGCATACTCCCGGATGGATCGCCTGTTAGCATTGAATAGGTCCAATCCAATGGGTTTTTACCTGAAAGCTCTATCTGCCCTGCGTCTGGGAAGAAAAGACGAAGGAATTACCCTCTTGAGGAGCCTTTTAACTCTCACACCCGACGATGAGATAGCCAGGATTACACTGGAAGACTCACTGAGGGAACTCCTTTCCATGGAAGACAACCTTCGAAAGTCCTACGCTCAGTACCACTTCGATCGGGGGGATAAATTCCAGGAACGGAATCTCTTCCAGCGGGCCCTGGAGGAATACCGGAGGGGATTGCAGATCGATCCCTATTCAAAAAGGGGACGTCTTGCCTACGCGGAAATCCAGCAGAAGATCGGTTTTGCTGGGTACGCGTACAATTCCCTGGAGTTTTTGAAAAAACAAAACCTGGCAGATCGAACCGCTCTGGAACAGATGGAGATTCTTGAAAGCATCCTTTCCGATCGACCTGCCAGACGCTGGCAGTTCGATCAGTTCATCAATCGAAAACCCTCTATAAGCCTTTCCCTCTTTGTGGATCTAAAGTCAGGGGTTCTCCAGCATGGGTTTTCGGAACTCTTCCTGGCCCGGTACCTTTCGGATCTTTTGATCGGATTTCCCTCCATACAGATTCCACTCTCCCCGATGGCGGTGTACACATTTGGGGAGGCCTTTCAGGAGGCCCGACAAAGAGGAACCGATTACTTCATCCTTCTTGCCTTTGGAGAGAGTGCAAGAGAGTTTTCCGTCCAGGGAGATCTGTTCCTCTCCCGCACCGGGGGGAAAATAGGCACTTTTTCAGTCTACCGTACAGGGAATGACCGGGTGCAGAATGCCCTTGTTCAAGTTGCTTCTATTGTGAAAGAAAAGCTTCCCCTTCGGGGACAGCTGTTGAAGAGGGAGTTCGAGAGCGTTCTGGTCAGCTTGGGAAAAGTGGATGGAGTAAAAAAAGGGGATAAGTTCTGGATTCTGCCATCCCAGGCCCTTACTTTGAAGAACGATTCCTTCGGATTTGTGTATTCTCCTAAAGATATCCTGGGAACTTTTACCGTTACTGATGTGGATGATCTTCTCTGTGAGGGAACGGTTGCCAGGGAAGGATTCTTCGATCGTATCAACCCCGGCGATGTGGTGATTCCCTTCGAGGAGCAGAAGGCAAAGGCAGAATCGGCTCCTTCTGCACCCGCACCCTCTGCTTCAATTCTCTATAAAAAGATACTTCGCATCCAATAGAATCTTTTTTATAGAAAAAGACGGTTTAATTGACAGAGGAGTGGATTTTCCGTATAGTCTACCTGCACATAAAATTCATATTGGTGGTTAGGGGGAACACATGAAAGTTGCCATTAATGGATTCGGTAGAATCGGAAGACTTGCCTTTCAAGCGATGGTAGATCAAGGGTTGCTTGGCTCTAAAATCGATGTAGTAGCTGTAGTGGATGTCAGTACCGATGCTTCCTACTTTGCCTATCAGCTAAAGTACGATTCAGTCCATGGTCGTATGAAAGCGGACGTACGCTCTGAAAAGAGTTCACCTTCCCTCGAAGAGGACGACCTTCTGGTAGTGAACGGACATAAAATTCGATGCGTGGGGGCAAAAAAGACTCTCGAAGAACTCCCCTGGAAGGAGTTGGGAGTGGAGTACGTAATCGAAGCTACCGGCTTATTTACCGACAAAGAAAAAGCCGAAGGGCATCTCAAGGCGGGAGCGAAAAAGGTAATTATCACCGCCCCTGCCAAAGGGGATTTGCGGACCTTCCTCATGGGGGTGAACCACTGGGAATACGACCCAAAGGTGCATCATGTGGTGTCTAACGCCAGCTGTACTACCAACTGTCTGGCTCCTCTTGTGTACGTCATTCTGAAAGAAGGGATCGGGCTGGAAACGGGATTGATGACTACCATTCATTCCTACACGGCAACCCAGAAAACGGTAGACGGGCCTTCCAAGAAGGATTGGCGGGGTGGCCGTGCGGCAGCGATCAACCTCATTCCTTCCACCACAGGAGCAGCCAAAGCCGTAGGGGAAGTTCTCCCTGCTATCAAGGGAAAACTCACCGGTATGTCTTTCCGGGTCCCAACCCCGAATGTTTCAGTTGTTGATCTTACTTTCCGCTCTGCCCGGGACACATCGATCGAAGAAATTGACTCTCTGTTGAAGAAAGCCTCTGAGACATATCTGAAGGGTATTCTGGGCTATACAGAAGAAGAACTTGTGTCCACCGATTTCATCCACGATCCCAGAAGCTCCATCTACGATTCGCTGGCAACCTTACAGAACAACCTCAAGGGTGAAAAACGGTTCTTCAAACTCGTTTCCTGGTACGACAATGAGTGGGGATACTCCAACCGTGTGGTGGATCTTTTAATGTACATGGATAGCAAGAAGTAGGATCGTACAGGTATAGAAAAGAAAGGCAAACCCGGAGGTGTCGGTATGATCAAAACGGTGCGGGATGTAGAATTAAGGGGTAAACGGGTCCTGATGCGGGTGGATTTCAACGTTCCCATGAAGGACGGAGTGGTCCAGGATGATACCCGAATTACAGCAGCCTTACCTACTATACGGTACGTACTTGAACAGGGGGCACAGTACCTTATCTTGATGTCACATCTGGGAGATCCCAGGAAAGATATGGAAAAAGCTAAAGAAAAGGCTACCAAAGAGGGGAAGCCCTTCGATGAAGAGAAGTACCTCTCGGGTAAACATCGGCTAGCCCCCGTGGCAAAGCACCTGTCCCAACTCCTTGGCAAACCGGTGAAATTTGCCCCTTCCTGTATCGGACCAGAAACAGAATCGATCGTGAAGACTCTGAAGGAGGGGGAAATATTGATGCTGGAGAACACACGTTTTCATCCAGAGGAAACCTCAAAGGATGAAAACGTACGGGGAGAGTTTGCCAGGAAACTCGCGTCCTACGCGGATCTGTATGTAAACGACGCCTTCGGAACCGCTCATCGAGCTCATGCCTCAACGGTGGATGTGGCAAAGTTCCTGCCCGCCGTTGGAGGATTCCTCATGGAAAAGGAAGTGCGGTACCTGGAACCTCTCTTGAAGAATCCCGAGAAACCATTTGTGGCCATTATTGGAGGGGCTAAGGTTTCTTCCAAGATCGGTGTATTGGAATCCCTCGTATCTCGTTGTACCACCCTTGTCATAGGGGGGGGAATGGCGTACACCTTCCTTAAATCCATGGGCAAAAAAGTGGGCGCAAGCCTCGTAGAAGAGGACCATCTGGGAACAGCAGAGAAACTGCTTTCCCTCGCAAAGGGAAAAGGGGTGGAGGTGATCCTCCCGGTGGATCATGTGGTCGCGCAAGAGTTTTCCGACAAAGCGAGTCCCGAATATATCGAGGGGGTTGATATCCCTGATGGAAAGATTGGGATGGACATCGGAAAGAAGACGATCGATCTTATCCGAAGCAGGGTAAAGACAGCCAGGAATCTGGTCTGGAATGGTCCTCTGGGAGTGTTCGAATTCGATGCGTTTGCAGAAGGAACCCGTCAGGTTGCATTGATGGTAGCTGAATGTGCGGGTACTACGGTGGTTGGAGGGGGGGACTCTGTAGCGGCAGTGAACAAGTTCAACTTAGCCGAAAAGATCGATCATGTATCTACAGGTGGGGGAGCTTCGCTGGAGTTCCTGGAAGGGAAAACACTGCCCGGTATAGCCGTGCTGCAGCAAAAATAGTAAACTACTATTCCGTTGAGTAAGGAGTGAATCGTGGCTAGAAGAAAGTACATAGCGGGAAACTGGAAAATGCATAAAACTACGGGTGAAGCTGTGGCTTTAGCGAAAGAACTCGTCGATTCCCTAAAGGGTTGTCCGCATAAACTCATGATCGCTCCTCCCTTTACAGCACTCGCAGCCGTTGCTCCTGTGGTAAAGGGAACAAATATCCTCCTCGGAGCGCAGAATATGGCATCGGTGGAGCAGGGGGCCCATACAGGCGAAGTTTCGGTGCTCATGCTAAAAGACCTGGGTGTTCAATCTGTGATTCTGGGGCACTCGGAACGCAGAATCCTCTATGGAGAGACGGATGAACTGATCAATAAAAAGGTAATACTTGCACTAACACAGGGGATGGAAGTGGTTCTTTGTGTAGGAGAAACGCTGGAAGAGCGTGAAAAAGGGAAGGCAGAAGAAGTGGTAACCAGGCAGGTTTCTGAATGCTTGAAAGAGGTGAGCGAGAGAGACCTTCCAAAGATTACGATTGCGTATGAACCGGTTTGGGCTATCGGAACCGGAAAGAATGCCACTCCGCAGGATGCCGATGCGCTCCATTCGGTCATACGAAAGGTGCTGGATACCCTCTACAGGGCAGGCATTGGGGAAACCGTGACGATCCAGTACGGAGGTTCGGTCAAGCCCGAGAATGCCAAAGACCTCCTCACCATGCCGAACATCGATGGTGCCCTTGTAGGAGGAGCCTCCTTGAAAAAGGAAACCTTTGTTCCGATCGCCTGGTTCGATCGCTGAGCTGGAATAAAAGCAGTGTTTATTTGAGAACACACACTTTCGAAGGGGATGATCTATGTTGATTGTAAGTGGAATCCTGCTGGTTCTATTCGTTTTGAGCGCATTGTTACTCATAGGGGTAGTGCTCATTCAGGATGAACAGGGTGAAGGACTGGGAGGTCTGTTTGGGGGTGGAAGTAGTACACCCTTTGGGAGTCGTTCGGGGAATGTGCTAACTCGACTTACCTCCATTCTAGGAACAATTTTTATCCTTACTGCCTTTGGATTGGCCTGGGTCAATCGGACACCTGAAACAGGAGATGTGATTGGGGCAGCCCGAAGGCAACAGAGTACCCAATCGAGTGTAGAATGGTGGAAGACGGAACCGAAGGAAGAGGCTTCGGAGCCCCTCCCTTCAGAACCCAGGAAATAGGTTAGCGGGTATGCTTCTCCAGGAATTGTTCACTCCCGGAAGAATCAAGGTGAATCTTGAGTCCGAGGATAAAGAAGAAGTATTCGAAGAACTGGTGGATCTCTTAGTCCGGAGCTTCCATCTCGAAGGCAAACGGGATGCGATACTCGAAGCCATCCGGGAACGAGAACAGAAGATGTCCACCGGTATCAAGAGAGGAATTGCAGTTCCCCACGGTAAAACAGATGCCATCGAGGGGATCTATGGGGTGATGGGAGTATCGAAGAAGGGAATCGACTACGGAGCCCTGGATGGTGAACCCGTTTTTCTGATCTTTCTCCTTGTCTCATCGATGGATGAGTCAGGACAGCATTTGAAGGTTCTCAAAAAAGTGGCTTCCCTCATGGAATATACCGATTTCTACAATAAAGTATTGGAAACGGATACTGCAGAGAAAGCTTTCGCGGTATTGAAACAATTTGAGGATATCTTAGATTATCAGGAAACCTAGATGCCTTCTGAATCTGCAATACTCCAACACCTTCTGGAAGCTGAGCGTAAGGCAAATGAATTAGTGAGACAGGCTGAACACTCTGTTACGGAAAAGATCGAATCCGTTAAAAGAGCAAAGGAAGAAAACTTTCGCCTTCTACGGGAAAAGGTGCAACGGGAATCTGATCATATTCTCCAGGAGTTTCAAGAAGAACAGCAGAAAACAAAGGAACGCCTTCTGGAAGAAAAAAAGAAGCAGATTGAAGCCGTAGAAGTCAACTATGAAAACGCCAGTAGAGTTTTGAAAACACTTCTGGGAATCGTATGAACCAGGCTGGCCAGTATGCATACCTGCACGGGAAACTGCATGGTATCAGGGCTAAATCGTTCCTTGACGATAGATTTCAAACCCTTCTAAAGCTGACCAGCCTGTCGGATGTGTATCGTACTCTGTTCCCAGGAGAAAGTCTCGAAGTCTCAGAAAAAGACCTTGTTCGAAGCATCGAAAAAAAGTACGAACTAAAAAGTATCGATCATTACATCCGTACCCTCGCAATTTTTCCAGAGCCTCCGCCTTTACTCGTCCATGCTTTGCGACGCTTCGAAATTCGGAATGTGAAATCCATTCTCCGGAGTATTCACACAGGCCTTCCCTTAGGAGAGCTCTGGGACATTGGGAAATATGGGAGGATCCCTCTTCCTGTGGCAGATCCTGCGAAATCCCTGGAAGGCACTCCCTATGCTTCTCTTGTTGAAGAATCACAGAGAAAACCTCTCTGGGAGGTGGAATTCAGTCTGGACGAAGAATACTATAGGGGATTGTGGGAAGAGATTGGAAAGCTGGATAAGAAAGAGGAGTCAATCCTCCGACCAGCCTTTCTAACCGAACTTCGATTACTCAATATTCTCTGGGTCCTGCGTTTACGGCACTATTACCGGATCGAAGAGGAAGAGGCACTCCAACGGTTGTTCCTGAAGGATGTGGTGATTCTGGAAAAAGAGGTGAAGGCGCTGTATCAGCTTCCTCTGGATGAAGGAGCTTTGTGGCAGAACTGGAAGTACGGATGGCTTGTGGCAGTTACATCGGAGGGGCAGGTGGATCCTGCACCTGCCAACTGGCGGGTTTCCAAACGACTGTATTTGCTCTATCGAAAGATTTTTTACCGCCGTCCTTTTACCCTTTCTGCTATCTATGGATTCTATCGAATGAAAGAGTATGAAGTACGGTTGATCCATACTCTAACGGAGGGCATGCAAATCGGTGTGAACGAAACAGCGATCAAAGAATTGGTGGAAGGACTATGATATTCACCGAGAAAATGAGAAAAGTCGAGCTCCTCCTTCTGAAGAGAGATATCGATCATGTGTTGGAATACTTCGGGATCGAGCGATGTTTCCAGGTGAGCGATACGGTGGAGAGGGAGAAGGGTGAGCAATTCTATAGATATCAGGAGCTTCTCCATCGGTTGAAATCATCGATGGAATTCCTGGGGATCGATACAGAGCGAGGGATACACGGGAAAGAGATCCATAGTCCCACAGCGACTGATCTGGAAAGGGCGGAAAAAATCCTGGAAAAGACCTCCCAGCTCCTGGAACGAGAAAAAGGGTTACTGGAACAGAAGTTGTCCCTCGAATCTACAATCCAGGAAGTTCTGATTTTCCAGAGGATGAATTTCCCCCTGAAAGAATTGGAGAACGTTACCTACCTGGTATATCGGTACGGCAGTTTGCCACCGAACCGTATTCCAGAGGTAGAGAAGAATCTTCTGGGCAGAGCAGTCATC
>CALKLC010000218.1 GCA_937991975.1 uncultured Spirochaetales bacterium
TTCAACTGGAAACGCTTAGGGCAAACCTTTGTGGCCAGTATCCCTGCGTTCATCCTTCCCCTCATCATCCTCGGGGGAATCATGGGAGGCGTCTTTACTACCACTGAGGCGGCAGGGGCAGCCGCCTCCTACATCATTCTATACGGGTTCGTAACGAGAGAGTTCACTCTGAAACAGGTGTACGAAGCGGCCAAGGAATCTGCCCTTCTTTCAGGACAGGTGATGATCATCATTGCGGTGGCGAACCTCCTGGGATGGGTATTCGCCTATGCAAAAATCCCCCAGCTTCTCGTTGGCCCCTTCCTTTCTATCACGGAGAATCCTGTGATTTTCCTCTGGATCGCTTCTCTCATCATGATCATTGCGGGGACCTTCCTCCACGGTACAGCGATGCTGGTGATCATTATTCCTCTATTCCTTCCAGTTGTAGCCAAATTAGGAATTCACCCCTTCCATTTTGCCATGGTAGTGATCCTCTGCTGGGGGATTGGCCAGCAAACACCTCCTGTGGCATCCGCTCTGTACATCACCTGTACCCTGGCAAAGATCGACATGTGGAGTCTGACCAAGGCGAATCTTCCTTTCATTGGTTCTCTTATTTTTGTCCTTGCCCTGGTGATCCATTTTCCTGATCTGTTCGTCTTAAGCTTACCCAAGCTTCTGGGAATGTTGTGAAAGTGAGATAGGAGTACTCGATGGATACAGCAAGAAAGCCGCGGATTGGCATCATCCTGGGCGATGTAGCAGGGATAGGTCCTGAACTGGTGGCAAAGCTTCTCACCGATGAATCGGTGTTCGACAGAGCTCAAATCATACTGATCACCGACGAGAGACATTGGGAGTCAGGTATCCGAATATCCCAAACAAAACCCCGTAGACCCACCCTTATCACCCAATGGGAAGAGATTCCAAAGAGGGTTGAAGATTTCCTTCTCCTCCATCTGGCTGGAGTAGATCCTTCGACCGTACCGATGGGAACCGTGGATCCCAGAGCAGGGAAGTACGTACTGGAAAGCATCCTCTTCACCCTGGAACTCATCAAGAAAGGGCTTATAGATGGGTTCCTCTTCGCTCCCCTCAATAAAGAATCCATGCACAAGGGCGGATCTCCCTTTGGGAGTGAGCTGGATCTCTTGAAACACCACCTTCCCCATAATCAAGCGCTGGAAGAGATCAATATCCTGGACGAGTACTGGACCATGCGGGTAACGTCCCACGTAGCCTTCCGGGATGTCCCTTCCTTAATTACCCCGGAAGGGGTGTATCGGGCGATCCGGTTCCTCCACCGCGCCATGGTTTCTTACGGCAAACAGGATCCCCGCATCGGGGTAGCTGCCCTGAATCCTCATGGGGGGGAGCATGGTCTCTTTGGCGACGAAGAGCAGACTAAAATAGAACCAGGTATTCGGAAAGCCCGGGAAGATGGAATAGCAGTATCAGGCCCTTACCCTGCAGACACGATCTTCCTGAAACTCCGGGATGGGGTACTGGACGGTATCATTTCCATGTACCATGATCAAGGACAGATCGCAACAAAACTCCTCGGGTTCAACCGAGGGGTTACCTACCACGCAGGCTTCAGCGTCCCCATCACGACTCCAGCTCATGGAACAGCTTTCGATATCGCGGGGAAGGGAATTGCCGATCCGGGGGCTACCAGGCACGCTTTTTACATCCTCTGTCGAATTGCCCAAAACAGGGTACAGGAACCTTGATATTTTCCTTGGAATGCTACTATAATGGGAGTAATTCGCGTATGAGGAGGAGCATCTTGAAAAAAGGAATTCTTTTCGTACTATGCCTCTTCCTGGTTGTAGGAATAGGGCTTTATGCTCTCGATTCTGAATACTATGCCAGAACACTCTATATCGAAAAGGTGTATCCCCATCAGCTCGGATACAAAATCCTCTACACCACGAGCAAACTGGACATTGCAGAGGCTTACATTCCCCATAAATGGTTCGCCCAATCTGCATCAAAGGATGGAAAGATGGTCAAAGGGGAAATCCAGTGGGGGGACGACCCTTCGTATCCTTATATGATCATCTTCTGGAAAAATGGAAAGTTCTCCCACCTCCGATTGTTCCTCAAAAAGAACATGAACGATATCTCCTGGGGTTCCCTGAACCCAACCCAGGATCTTACAGAGAAGTTCAATATCGAAGAACCATCTCTGGAGTTCTGATTGTTCGACCTGGCGGCCATCCAGAGGGCCATCCGCCTGGAAAAAGTAGGGGGATGGCTTTTTTCATCCTTTCAACACCGGGACTCTCTCTCTGAATCGATCCTCGAAATTGACCGATCTTCCAAGAATACCCGTCCCTGGTTCTACATCGTGTATCCCGAAGGGTCACCCATCAAGATCGTGCATGCCATCGAAAAAAATATCCTCGACAGTCTTCCAGGAATAACTTTTTTGTACGATGGGCAGGAACGCCTCCTCCAATTCTTCAAGAAGGAAGTATTACCCAGAGCCCAACAATTGGCCTGCCAGTTTTCTTCCGCCATCCGGATTCTTTCCTTCCTGGACCATGGAACAGCCCGGATGCTGGAAGAGTGTGGATTTACCCTCTGTTCCGCAGCCGCTCTGATACAGAGATTCCGGGGAACCCTTACGGAAGAAATGGTAGAGTCCCATAAGCGGGCAGCTGCGCACCTGTACGAAATAGTGGAAGGGGCATGGAACCTTATCTCCACACACATGGCACAGGGTTTTCCCCTCTACGAAGGGGATGTGCAACAGCATATTCTGAAAGAGTTCGAAAGGCGGAAGCTCCTCACCCACTCTTTTCCCATCGTAGCCTGTGGGCCTCATTCGGGAAATCCCCACTATTCTCCCCAGGGAAAGGGAAGCCTTCTAGAACCGGACCAGGTGATCCAGCTGGACCTCTGGGCAAAGGAAGAGGGAGAATCCGGTGCGTATGCGGATATTTCCTGGGTAGGATTCACTGGAATCAATCTGGGCCCATCCTTGCAAAGGGTATTCTCCGTTCTAACCGAGGCAAGGGATCGGACGATTCGGTTCATCCAGCAGAAACTCGAAACAGGAGAAGTTGTTTCGGGAAAAGAGGTGGACGCCTTCTGCCGGAGTTTCTTGACCGAGGCAGGGTTTGGCCATGCGTTGAAGCATCGAACCGGCCATGGGATCGATCGGGAGCTTCATGGGTTTGGGGTAAATCTGGATTCGGTGGAATTCCCCGACGATCGGCTTATTTTGAATGGTTCCTGCTTTTCTATCGAACCAGGTCTGTACTTTGAAGAGTTCGGCATGCGAACAGAAGTGAATGCCTACGTGTGGGAAGGCCAGCTGCATCTCTCTGGCCCCTACAGACAAACTGCCTTACTCACGCTGTAATCATGTTCTAAGATTTAGAGGTTTCTATGGCGCTACAATCACCCCCCCCTTCGTTACTCCATTTCCTCGAACAGTACCCGGGGTACTACATCATCGCCCATGAGGAACCTGATGGGGATTCCATCGGCTCCCAGCTGGCCTTCGCCTCCTTTCTGCGCCGGAGGGGTAAACAGGTGATTCTCCTTTCTCCTGGCCCCTGGCAGCGAAAAGAAATTGCGCCTTACCGCTCCTTCTTCGTTGATACCCTTTCCAGAGCAGAGGTCAACAACCGGTTCGGTCTTTTAGTACTGGACTGCTCTTCCATATCCCGGACAGCTCAGTTTGCCACGATCCTTGTAGGGCTGGATACGGCTGTGATCGATCATCATCAACCGAACGGTGTTGCACAGGGAGCAGTACAGTACATCGAGCCCCATGCTCCCTCCACTACCCTCCTGATCCAGAAGATCATCGAATCCTTTGGGGAAACCCCTACTCCAGAGGAAGCCCGGCACCTGTTCCTGGGATTCGCCACCGATACCGGTTTCTTTCGCCACCTGGAGGTAGAGGCTGCAGATTCTTTGGAACTCCTCAGCCGATTGGCCAGAAAGGGGATTACTCCAAAATCAATATACCGAGAAACCTTTGGAAGCTATTCCCTTGAATCCCGTCTCTACCTGGCCAGGATCCTTTCCACGATGGAACCATACTTTCAGGGGAAACTCCTCATTACCCATATCCTCCACGAAGAGTACCAAACTTTTGGATCCGACCATCGGCAATCCGATCCCCTTTATCAACTCCTGCTTTCCGTGGAAGGATGTGAGGCCGTGGCCTTTCTCCGGGAAGAAGAACAACGAAAGACTTCGGTAAGTCTGCGATCTCCCGATACCCTCAATGTGGCCCTCATTGCCCAGAAACTCGGTGGTGGAGGACACAAGAACGCCGCAGGGTACGTCACATCCCTATCGTACCAGGAAGCGAAAGCGGAACTTCTGGAACAGTTTCGCCTGGTGTTCGGGAGTAATCCATGAAAGGGGCTCTCTGTATCGGGCACCTTGCCTATGATATCGTGCTACCGTTGGACAGATTCCCGACGGAGAACATGAAATACCAGATCGATCGATGTCTGGAATCTTCAGGTGGACCCGCAGCCAACGCAGCGTCCCTCCTTGCTTTGTGGGGGAATGAAACTGCCTTTATGGGGACAGCAGGGAAAGATACGTATGGAGAACGAGCCCTCCTGGACTTACAGAACGCAGGTGTCGATATAAGAGGAGTATGCAGAAAAGAACACTTATCCACCCCCCTATCCATCATCCTTGTCAATACCCGGACGGGTTCCCGGACGATCATTAACCGTAAGGGAGGTGGATCGATTTCCACGGAAGAGGCTATGAACCTCTTCGCTTTTTTTGAAAGGAATCCCCCTGACCTTCTTCTCTTCGATGGGCATGAGCCAGATGCATCCCTTGCTGCCCTGGAGAAGTTTCCCCATGCAATTTCGATCCTCGACGCTGGATCTTTACGGAAGGGAACGGAACTCCTCGCTCCCAGAGTCGATTACTGTATCGCTTCCGAGCGGTTTGCCCGGGAGGTAGCCGGGATTTCCCAGATCCCTCTTTCCACTCCTGAATCAACTTCTACCCCCTCCCCTGTCTCGGCTTCTACTGATGCCCCCATCGATATCTCTTCCCCTGTACCGCACTCTGTCCACCCCCCTATCTCGACCCGGTCACCCTTATCGGAACCTTCCCACCTGGAGCCTTCCCAGGCCCCTTCTGTGAGCACATCTTCCGATTCTTGCCGTCTCCTTTTGAATGTTCTCAAAGCTGGAGGGATCCAGAGTCCTGTGATTACTCTTGGGGAACAGGGGTGCTGCTTTCTAATGCCAGGGTTTATAGAAGGAGATTTCATTGAACCAGAGGCATCATATCACCTCGAAGCATCAGGCTTTTTACTTTCCGCCTATCCGGCAAAGGCATTGGATACAACAGGGGCTGGGGATATCTTCCATGGAGCCTTTGCCGCAGCTTTACTTTGGGGAAAATCTTTTCGGGAAGCACTATGCCTTGCCACCGTGGCAGCGGGTCTCTCGGTAACACGATTGGGTGGAAGACCCAGTATCCCTTCCTGGGAGGAGGTCAGGCAAGCAATGGAAGGTTGGGTGCCGGAGTTCCAACCCCTCACTAAAACCTTAAATTCTACAGGGAAGAGTTGACGGGTTCAGAATGAAGAGTATAGGAGGTAAAGATGAATAGAGTATGTATAGCAGGTATGGGCGGCATTGGGGGATACATGGCCTACCGGTTTGGTACAGGCTGGGTAAAAGGAGCAGCGGATAGGGAGTTGAGTTTCCTTGCGAGGGGGGAGCATCTGAAAGCCATACAGGAAAACGGACTCACTTTCATCTCTCCTTCGGTTGAAAGAATTAAGGTACATCCTACCCATGCAACCGATGACCCCTCCACTCTACCGGTTCAGGACCTGATCGTCCTCTGCGTAAAGGGATACCACATAGAAGAGATCTGTCGTCAACTGCGTCCCATTGTGGGGAACAAGACCCTTATCCTTCCTCTTCTCAATGGAATCGACATCTACGACCGCATCCGGGCTGTGCTCTCCGAGGGAATCGTGCTTCCTGGTTGCATCTACATCTCCTCCACACGGGAAGCTCCCGGTGTAGTACACCAATTGGGAGGAAAGGGGAATGTGATTGCGGGTCCTGATCCGCAGCACCCAACCTACGATCCAGAATCCCTGATCCGAGCGATGGAGGAGGCCCAGGTTCCCTTCGAATGGCAGGCCGACCCCTTCCCCGCTCTCTGGAATAAATATATTTTTATTGCATCCTTTGGGTTAGTCACAGGTATGAGCGGCAAGTCGATCGGAGCCGTCTTGGCAGATCCTTCCTTAGTAGAGCGTTTGAAACATATTATCGAAGAAATCGCCGCTCTTGCCCGTGCGAAAGGAATCTCCTTTCCACCTACGATTCTAGCCGATGTGTTAGCCCGTGGAACTTCTTTCCCCTATGATACAAAAACGAGCTATCAGCGAGACCTGGAAGTACCCGGTAAGCAGAACGAAGGAGACCTGTTTGGAGGTACAATCATTCGTATGGGCAAAGAACTGGGGATACCCACTCCCTGGACAGAGGAGACGGTGAGGAGATTACCACTTTAATCTTTCACCTTCGGCAATAGCTCGGTTCCTGGAGTTACCGCGTCTTCTTTGTTACTACATCTACATAAACTGCCAATATAAGTACAAAACCTTTGATTATGTATTGCCAGAATATATCCATATTCATCACACTCATCCCGTTTGCAAGGCTAGCCATGATCAAAGATCCCATCACAGCCCCATACACAGTGCCCACTCCCCCCAGGGTCGATGTGCCTCCAAGGATACAACTTGCAATAGCATCCAATTCATAGTTTAACCCTGCTCCAATCGTCCCTGCAGCTACGTAACCTGTAAGAATTATGCCGGCTACTCCGCAGAGAAGACCCATGAGCACAAAGATCAAGAAGATATTCTTTGATATATTGATCCCTGATAATCGGGTAGCCTCCCGATTTCCCCCGATCGCATACGCATACCGACCAAAACGGGTATTGTTAGTAATATAGGCCATAATTGCAGCTACCAGAGCAAGAATGAACACGGGTA
>CALKLC010000219.1 GCA_937991975.1 uncultured Spirochaetales bacterium
AACTTGTCACTCCAGAGACTTGCCCCATAAAGTGTTCGGATTCAGGAATTCCTAAGTTTTTAGAGGTTCCCATAAAATAATATCGACAGGAAATAGGGTGAAACAAAGCTTATTGTGTCGTTCGTAATGGGTTATAGTTGAACTGCCATCGATAAAATTGCTATCCTCAAAATAGTATGCGTATCCCCTGCGCAATCATTGGTCTGGGTCGTATCGGAAGCCTGCTAGAATCTGATCCTCTTCGGGAAAAACCATGTACCCATGCTGGGGCCATTGAAGACAACCCTCATTGCCAACTGGTTGGTGGATACGACATCGATCCAGAACGGAGGGAACAATTTAGAGAAACCTGGAAAGTGCCGACGGATTTCCCTTCAGCAGAAGCGATGTTGGAAACCCTTCGCCCTGAGATTCTCCATATCGCTACGCATCCCGATTCCCATGCCACCTATGTGGAGCTGGCAGCCAGAACGAACGTTAAGGTGGCTGTGTGTGAAAAACCCCTGGCCGATTCACTGGATCATGCCCGCCTCATTGTACGGCTGCATCGTTCAAAAAAGATCAAAGTCCTCACCAACCACGAGCGAAGGTACTCCGCAGATTACCTCTACGCCCGGAAGCAGATTCGGAACAAGACCTTCGGCAGGCTCCTATCTATCTATGGCAGGCTATACTTCGGTCGAACAACCCCCCTATTCGGGCAAATGCTCCACGATGGAACCCATCTGGTAGATATCATCTCCTTTCTGGTGGAAAGTCCCCTGAGACGTCCGACCGTGGAAGGGAATCTCCACCGAAAAAAAGGAACAGCCTTCATTCACACGAAAACTGCCAGAAGCGGCATTCCTGTTTGTATCGAAGTGGGAGCCGAACGGGATCATCTGGTATTCGAGTTGGTCCTGAGTTTCACCGAAGGCCGGATCGAGATTGGGAACGGGATCTACCGGGAATACGCTAGCAAGGAAAGCCCCTACTACAAGGGGTATCGGTCTCTCCTGCCCCAGGAGACACCTCCTTTTCGAGAAACGGGGTATTTCCGGAATATGATGGCCGATGCAGTCGCCTGTTCCCTCGATCCAAATAGGAACCCTATATCCAGCGCAGAGGACGGGGCCGAAGCTCTCCGCTTTATTTTTTCCCTGGGAATCTGATACCATAGAGCATCCGAACCTTCGATTGAAAGGAGAATCGATATGGAACACCCTTCCTTTCTAGGTCTAGATGTTGGCAGTTCCTCCATCAAAGCAAGTCTGCTGGATGGAGCTACAGGATCCTCCATTGCCTCTGCTTCCTCACCCAAAACAGAGATGGACATTCAGGCTCCCCAGCCTGGATGGGCAGAACAGCATCCCGATACCTGGTGGGGACATGTCCGCATAGCGATACAGGAACTTAAGGGAAAAGCACCTGAAGCCCTTGCCCGCCTCCAGGCCATCGGGATCTCCTACCAGATGCATGGGCTGGTACTGCTGGACCGAAAAGGGAAGGTGCTGCGAAACGCCATCATCTGGTGTGATAGCCGGGCTGTTCCCTATGGGGAACGGGCCTTTCGGGAACTGGGAGAAACCTTTTGCCTGAAACATTTCCTCAACTCGCCCGGGAATTTCACCGCCGCAAAACTCGCCTGGGTAAAAGAGCATGAAGACGAAACTTTTAACGCTCTCCATACCATCCTCCTGCCCGGGGATTACATAGCGTATCGACTTACAGGGGAGTTGACCACCACCCCCTCTGGTTTATCAGAGATGATCCTCTGGGACTATGAACAGGATGGCATAGCCCGGGCTCTTCTGGATTACTTTGGATTCCCCCCATCGATCCTTCCGACCATCCACCCCACCTTTTCCATTCAGGGAAAAGTTACCCCGGAAGCGGCAAGGGAGTTAGGGATACCTTCTGGGATCCCCGTGTCCTATCGAGCAGGGGATCAGCCGAACAATGCCTTTTCCCTCGGTGTACTGGAACCCGGAGAGCTGGCTGCCACTGCCGGCACTTCCGGTGTGGTGTACGGAATTCTGGACCATCCTGCGTACGATCCCCGGTCCCGGGTGAATACGTTTGTTCATGTGAACCACAACCTGCAACTAAACCAGAGAATCCCGGTGCATCACAAAGGGCCCGAGAGTTTGGGGATCGCCTCACGCCAATCCCGACTGGGTGTTCTCCTCTGTGTGAATGGAACGGGAATTCTCTACCGCTGGCTGAAGCAGAACACCCTGGAAAAGACGGAAGGCGGAGAGTATGAACGGATGAACTTCCTGGCTTCGAAGGTTCCTATCGGCTCCGAAGGATTGCTGGTACACCCCTACGGAAACGGGGCGGAGCGAACGCTGGGGAACAGGAATATTGGGGCCCTCATCAGCAACCTGAACTTCAACCTGCACCGCAGGGAGCACCTCTATCGAGCCTCCCAGGAAGGGATCGTATTTGCTCTGCAGTATGGTCTGGAGATCATGCAATCGATGGGAATACAGGTAGAGACAGTGAAAGCGGGGTATACGAACATGTTCCTTAGTCCCATCTTCAGAGCCGCCTTTGCCGCCGTAACAGGCGCTCGTGTTCTCCTCTACGAAACCGATGGAGCCGAGGGGGCTGCCCGGGGTGCGGCTGTGGGATGCGGGTACTACCATTCCTTTGAAGAAGCCTTCAAGGGTCTCAAACAAAAAGCAGAGGAAACCGCAGACACAGCAGCCCTCGCCCCCTACAAGGAGGCTTATACTGCCTGGCGAACCAAACTGGAAGAAGTCCTCAGAACCGCATAAGGAACTCTTCCTCGGGTTTCTTGTGCTGGTACTTGATAATGAACATTCCCAGGTCCTCCAGGAAGAAGGAGCCTACAGGGTACCGTTCGAATCTCGGATCGTTTCTCCAGGGGATTCCCCAGATCTGGATTTCCCGGTAGGGTTTGGCGCCTTTGAAGATGAAATGATGAATCTCATTGACAGGGAACCGGAAACGGAAATGCCACTCCTCAGGCTGTATGGAGATAAGGGAAAGATCCGCAGCAATGTAGAGCCAGGTCCCTCGCCCCAGTTCCTTCGATAGGCTTACGAATCGAGGATAGAAAGGATTGTCCTGTATCAATGGGTAGATGTCTTCCGGGGCAATCTTTCCTTCCGTACCTTTAAAACTTTCATCGGAAAACAGAATGCGCTGGGGTAAGAATCCCTGCCTATCCGCCAACCCTAAGGCGGATATGATCAGGTCCCGACCTATGGAGCGAAGGACCTCGTCTCTGGATGCATTCCCAGCCTGCAGGAGGATTTTACCTGCCCGAATGGAGGCCTTTAGATCGATTTTACCTTGTTCCCATTCAAGGAAGAATCCATCCTGTACCTTCACAATCGCAGGAAAGACAACGAGGTTTATGAGTGAATCGAACCGTTCGAAAGGTTTCAACAGCGCAGAATCCACTGTAGAGGCATTATAGTAGGAGGCAAGCATCCCCAGCGCCACAGGGAGACTGATCTGCTGGAGATCCACTTCAGAAGCAAACCGGACCAACTCATCCCAGAGCTGAGGGATGCCCCGATCCGCCGCAAACTGAATGAGGTTCGTGTTGAGAAATACGGTAAGATCCTTCTGCCTGACCTGTTCCAGAAGCTTCAATGAGGTGGCTTCATCGTCCTGTTTGATTCTCCCCGCCCAGGTAAAGAGGTTCCCAAAGTACACAGAGGTAAACATGGTAAGTTGATCCGCATGAAGGGCGGCAGCCTTTTGAAGAGTTTCCAGCAGAGTACCATATTCGTTCCGTCGGACTGCTTCAGCCAGTAGAGCGGCTGCCGTAGTTTCCCTGAACTCGCTGGCTCCCTTTTCCGTAATCCATGTACCTGTTTCCGACTGGAACCTGCCACTTTTCCAACCTAGATACGCCCCACTCACGTACTCTTCCACACGCCGGTTGTATACCTCGGATGAGGTTGTGCTTCCCTGTGTAGCGTACCACTGTCTGAAAGAATCCTTCGTGCCAGTGGACGTAGGTGCCATGGTAAAAAGGATCCCCTGCATAGGTTGCTGCCCGATGATAAACCGTTGTCTGGCCATGTCGACTTGAGAGTTCTTTGGGAGGGTCAGGAAATAATCTTTATCCTTATACTTTACCGATACGATGGGCATCCGCTCCACACTATTGGCTCTGGCTCCATCCACTACAGAAAAACGAAGGATGAGATTTTTAGGTTGAAGGTTCGACAGGTATTTTCCGGTTCCCACCACCAGGGTATTCCGTTTCGGGTCCAGAGAAAAATCCAGGCTCACCTCCCGATCGAACCTAAGCTGGAATCCCCTTTCGTTCTTCTTATAGTCCACTAAACCCAGGGATAACGTATCGCCGGAAAGGGTCGAAACCTCGAGATTCCACCGTTCCCCGAAGGGAAAGTCGATACCCTGGTAGCGGACATGGAGTTCGGTAATTTTTTTCTGCTTGGGATCAGGACTCCTGGTACCTACAATCTGAAGATCATTGAAGGAATCAGTGAACTTTTCTGCCCGTCTACCGAACTGAAGGTAGAGCAAGCTAAAAATTACAGCTATATAGATCAATGGGACAAGGAAATACGTTCTTACAGTTCGAACAACCATCGGTGCATTGTAACAACAACAGTGGAAGGTGGTAAAGTAGGACGAATCTCTGTATGATACTTTCCAGGAGGTGAATCGGAATGCGTGGAAAAAGAACAGCGGTAGTTGCCATTGGAGGGAACTCCCTTATCAAAGACGAAAAGAACCCGACAGTCGAGCACCAGTATGAAAGCGCCCGGGAAACGTGCAGGCATATTGCCGATATGATCGAACAAGGGTGGGAGGTTTCCATCACCCATGGCAACGGCCCACAGGTGGGTTTCATCCTTCGCAGGTCCGAGATTGCTGCAAAGGTGGCGGGGATGCACGAAGTACCCCTGGATGTGTGCGGAGCCGACAGTCAGGGAGCTCTAGGGTATGCACTCCAGCAAAATCTACAGAACATACTGTATCAACGAGGGATTCGAAAGAATGTGGCCACTATTATCACTCAGACACTGGTGGACAAGGATGACCCTGCGTTCCGTAATCCCACTAAACCCATCGGTTCCTTCATGACAAAAGAGGAGGCTCAAAAACGTGTAGAAGAGAACGGCTGGAGTGTAATGGAGGATGCGAACAGGGGGTACCGAAGGGTGGTTCCCTCTCCCCTGCCCAAAGAAATTGTGGAGCTGGAAACGATCCAGACCCTCATATCACATGGGATAGTGACCATCACTACCGGCGGAGGAGGAATCCCGGTTATCGATCCGGGAGATGGGAACTATCGCGGGGTGGCTGCTGTAATTGATAAAGACTATGCATCATCTCTACTTGCCAGGGCTCTGCAGGTAGATCTCTTCGTTATCTCTACAGCCGTTGAAAAGGTCGCTCTGTTCTACGGAAGGCCCCAACAGAAGTGGGTGGATCAATTGACCTGCGCGGAAGCAAAGGATCTTCTAGTAGAAGGGACCCACTTCGCCAAGGGATCTATGGCGCCCAAGATCCAGTCCATCATCTGGTACCTGGAGTCGGTTCCCCATGGCAGAGCCCTCATTACCAATCCAGAGAATCTCGGACGGGCATTAAAAGGAGAGACAGGCACCTGGTTCGTTCCCTGATCTCCCCTGATGGAAAGGTAGGCCCCCTGGATCTATAGGTGGGTACCAATATAGCTGGATATTGGCTCTCTTACCTGTTTTGGAGGGCGTCCTGGAGTTCCTGGAGCCGAAGGGATCGATCCTGCACGAACCGCTCTATCCCCTCCAGAATATGGGCTGGATCCAGATGGGCTTCCTCCAGCACCTCATCAACCGTTCCACCTGTACGCCATCGATTGTCCCAGTCAGGGCTTAGGGCATATCTCTCCGCAACTTTGTTGTATAACCATTTATGCATCAGCCATCGGGCAGAGGTAGTGATCACGGTGGAGTCCATCCGATCCTGGGGACTCAGGATGGTTTCCTGGTAACTTTTGCTCTGCAGGGCAAAGAGTTCCGCGCTTACCGCTACAACGATCTTCACATTCAAACCCTGCCTGTCCAGTTCCGGCAGGATTTTGACTGTGTTCGCTACGGCACTGGAACCCTGCACTATAAGAGTACCCATTTTGGGCTGCCCGTCTCTATAATCCCGCATCAAATACGCACCCCTGGCAGCTTCGAAATGACTGGCCATTCCAAGTTTCTCTCGGTCCGGAACTTCCACATTCGGCCGGGTAAGATGTAATGCAACGACAGGGGCTTTTTCTTTTAACGCAGCTGCAAGTACTACAGGCACTTCGTTGTGTTCCCAGGGGTGAAGATTGATAATGTACCCCTCGGGAAATAGCTGGGTAACACCGGGAGAGAATATTCCAAAATGGGTACGGCTGTCATCCGCCGTCTCAGGCCCCGAATGACCAGCCACGTAAATTACCTTCCCAACCTTAAGTTCACAGTCCTGGGCAAGCTGGCTGAAAAGTCGCAGAGGCCCATATAGAAGATAGGAAAAACTCCCATACGTTGAGGTAGCCCCCCAGAATCCATCGAACTCCTTTTCCGGATTCTCCGAGAGATTTACCGAGGCAATGGCAGCTACAATCCCGGCATTGGTAAACTCGGTGATTTCCTGAGGCAGGAGAACCCCTTCAGGGCTACCTACCCTTTCATAGTAGCCGTACCCCTTAAAATCCTCATACTCCCCGGCAAAACCCGAAATGTTGGTAGACCCCGATAAATCAGCTGAACAAACCAGGAAGAGGGGACGGCCATACTCTTTCTGTCCAAGAGCGTTTATCCAGGCTCCCCACTTAGCCAGAGCCATCCGGTTAGGAACCTGGGTACCCGGTGCTGCGAAGAGATTTGCTGGATAGTTTGCGAAATCGTATATCCGGGCATCTTTGAAAGGCGAGGGTTTCCCCTTATTCCCCAAACGATAACCAGGCATTCTTTCAGGAACACTGTCCCCGATTGTCACCAGTCGTTCTGCCAGATACATGTAAAGCTCTTCATCTTCCTGTAAGACGCGGATAACAGCCGATAGGTTATCCCGGAACTCTTTTGCCAGGGCCTCTGGATCTTTGGGTGCAGGACCGCCGAAATTCTGAAAAGTTACTCCATATTTTTCTGCAAAAGGCTTTTTAGTTCCCCAGAATGCTTCGCTGTTCAATCCATGGGGGACTCCGTGGGAAGCATAATCATATTTTCCATACTCCCGGCCTTTTCTGGTTTTAAACCAAAAGGCAGTGGGTACTCTATCAGGATTCGGAGCGTGGAACATTTCTTCCATTACCAGGACCAGGGCTTCCCAATCTGAGCCTTTTTCCGTGCCGAAAACACGCCACCCATGAGAACCGAACCAGTCTTTCGGAGTTCCAAAAACCACAGTACTTACTGGATGATCGTCGATACCAAAATCGTTCCAGTCTACCAGATAGTAAAGGTTATCCAGCGCAAGCCCCCACGCAGAGTTGGCAGTTTCATGCATGGCTCCAGGGGTAAGACCTCCTTCCCCCTCCATAATAAACACCTTTGCATCCACACCCGCTCGTTTCAAAGCTACCGCGATACCGGCAGCCGATGGACTTCCGTGTCCGGAAGGACCCGTATTCGCCTTCAGAAAAAGCGTTTTGCCTGAAAATTCCGCATGTCCGGATAAGCCACCCCTGCGGCGGAACTTCAATAGGTCTTCCCATCGGAGGATCCGTTCAGGGGGCTGGGGGTTTCGGAACTTCGGATCTTTTGTGTTTGCATATGCAAGTTCAAGGGCTTCGTTTAACACAGCTAAGGTTACATAAACCAGAGGAACTGTATGACCTGCCCCCAGTACAAACCGGTCGGCAAATCGCTTCTCAGGGTGCCGAATATCCCAACGCATGGCACCACTCAAAAGGGTAGTGAGAAAGGCATGCATTTTAGACCGGGAACCCCCAGGATGGCCGCTCTGCCGGTAGTTCAACATCACATCCAACAGGTTGTCTGCAATGTCCTTCGTTTTCTCCCAAAACTTGAACTGGCCCTGAAGTTCTTCTAATTTATTCATCTTTACCTCCTAAAGCGTTATGCATGTGGTTCGTTATAATCGTGCAATAGAGGTTCTTTCGCCTCCTGGATATGATGCCGCATTTCCTCCTCGGCATTTTGAGGATTCCCTTCCGCAATACTTTTCACTAATTTTACATGTGAATCTTTGAACCGTAGCCGGTGTTCCCTTTTTGAGTGGATCCCCCTCCATAATAACCAGAGGAAGTTCGCCTTGCGAAGAATACTCACCAGAGATTCATACTCTGTAGCTTCTGCCAGCTGTATATGGAGCTTGTAGTGTAAGTCTGAGACATACCCTTCCTCTTCCGAGGAATAGAGGATTTCATCTAGATGAGTGGCTTGCCGAAGGAACTGCTCGACCTGTTCCTGAGTGATCTGCTGGGAAAGTATTCGGGCAACCTGACACTCTACCGCCTCCCGTAAGGCGTACATGTCCAGAATCCGATGGATGGTAGGAATGGACACAATACATCCGCACCTGGGCCGATACTCCACTAACCCCTCCTGCTCCAGGCGTTTCAAGGCCTCCAATACGGGGATTTGACTGACACCTGTAAGCTCGGCGAGTTTTCTTCTGGGGAGCCGGCTTCCGGGAGGGAACTCCCCCTGAATGATTTTTCTAAGGATCGTTCGATACACCCGTTCGGCTGATGTAAGAAAAGGGTCTGAATCGATTGCAGCGGATTCTAGAGGCTCGTAGACTGTGGGATGGAGTTGCATATTTGCTATAGATGCTATAGCAAATATAGCAGGTATGTCAATATTTTCATTCTAAAAACTCGCACCTCAAGCACCCTTGCCATACCCCCACTGCGCGGCTACTATACAGATCACTATGCAGCATCGGTTTACTCTACGGTACACTGCGGGGCTCCTAGGATTATGCAGTGCTTTCATCGCTCTCACTGGGGGGCTCATCGTATTAGGATCCTGCAAGACGGCCCCCTTGCCACCAGAAGCCCCCCCGAAGGCACCGCTGCTGGAGGTACTTCCTCCTGAAGAAGATGTGTATGAAGGAGTGGTTACCTACCTTTCTATGGGAGACCCGGAAGCAGCATTAACCGCATTGGAGAAAGCCCAGGAGAAAGACCCCAACTCCAGGGAAGCCCGGCGGCTCTTTGCGGAGTTGCTCATCATCGCAGGGAAACTCCCGGATGCAAAGAAGGTTCTCTCCGAACTTCTCCAATCGGATCCCCGAGACACCGAAGTGCTCTACCATTTAGCCATGATCGAAGCTGCCTCTACGAACCCGGCTAAACAAAAAGAACTGCTAGAACAGATTCTAAAGATCGACCCCTCCCATTCAAAAGCACAGGCGGCACTGGGAGAACTAATGTTAAAACAAAAGAAACTCGGTGAAGCCGAAAAGGCTTTTGAGGCCAGTCTGGCCAAAGATCCCACGAACATCGTTGCATTGATCGGGAAGGGGAATCTGGAACTCAGGCAGAAAAAACCTCTAGAAGCGGAAAAAACATTGACAAAAGCGGTAGAGGTCCTGCCAAACTACCCCTTTACCTATGTGGATCGCAGCAGAGCACGGGCAGATCTGGGAAATTTCGAAGGGGCGGAGGCCGATTTAACCAAAGCGATAGAACTCGCACCCGATTACGGCTGGAAC
>CALKLC010000220.1 GCA_937991975.1 uncultured Spirochaetales bacterium
CACCGTTTATGTGACCGCCACAATTTTGGCACCACTTCAGATTCCATAAGCCGAGGTATTTTTGATACCCTATTATGGATCGTTATGAACCTTAAAGCATTCATCGTTGTACTCTAATCAGAAGAGGGGGATACCTCCGAAACCTTACAGCGCTGCCAGGATCCCCCCATCCACGTAGATGATCTGCCCGTTGATAAAGTTCCCTGCATCAGAGGCAAGGAGGAGGAGAGCGCCGATCAGCTCTTCCGGGTCTCCCCACCGTCTGGCAGGGGTCCGACCCATGAGCCAGGCGTTGAACTCCGGGTTTTCCGCGAGGGGGCGGGTCATTTCGGTTATGAAGTATCCAGGCCCTATCCCGTTGATCTGGATGTTATACCGGGCCCAGTCCACGCACATGGCCCGGATCAGCATCCGTACCCCTCCTTTGGCCGCTGTGTAAGGGCCAGTAGTGGTACGACCCAGTTCGGACATGAGGGAACAGGTGAAGATGATCTTTCCCCGCTGCCGCTGGATCATCCCCTGCGCCACCTTCCGGCTTACAATAAACGCGCCGGTAAGGTTTGTGGCCAGTACTTCGTTCCAGGTTTCATCGCTCACTTCATGGAGGGGCGCCCGGCGCTGGATTCCCGCATTGTTCACCAGGATTTCGATGGGGCCTACCTCCGCTTCGATCCGTTCAATGGCAGGATCTGTCTCTTCTTTCCTGGTAATATCAAACGCGTACCCGTACGCATCGTACCCCTGGGAGCGGAACTCCTCGGTGGTTTTCGCGAGTTTTTCCTGATCCCGGCCGTTCAATACCACACGGGCTCCCGCTGCAGCCAATCCCCTGGAAAGTACTTTTCCCAGTCCTTGACTGGAACCTGTAATCAACGCTACCCTTCCGTCCAGGCGAAACAATGTATCCACCTTCATTTGCATCTCCAACTGGTTAACTAGTTTTGAAAAAACAGTTGAACGGATTGTACCCTATATGGTATATTTAGCTCAATAGAACCCATGGCCAGAAGCAGAAAAGACAGTACCGCTCTCCCGTATTTACGGGAAATCAATTACAAGAAACCCTCCGATATGATCATCGAACAGATACAGAAGCTTATATCATCGGGCATTTTGAAGCCGGGAGACTCCTTACCCTCCGAGCGAATCTTAGCGGAACGGTTTGGAGTAGGCCGGGGATATGTGCGGGAAGCTCTTCAAAAATTGGAGTTCTACGGTATTTTGAGAACCCTTCCCCAGCGGGGCACTATAGTTGCGAACTTAGGGATTAAAGCTTTGGAAGGCCTCATAGCCAACATCCTCAGTCTGGATAAAAAAGATCTGGACTCGTTGATGGAGGCCCGCAGCATCCTGGAGATTCAAGCAGCCCGTTTGGCTGCAGAAAGAGCCACGGAAGAGCAGCGGCAAGCTCTGTGCCAGGCCCACGAGGAGTTCCGTACTCAGGTGCAAAAAGGGAATCCCGCTTTAGAAGAGGATTTGATGTTCCACCTTAAGGTGGCGGAAGCTTCTGGGAATTCTGTCCTTCGTTCCCTCATCTCCCTCATTACTCCGGATATCATCAACCTCTCCCACGACATGGATTCCTGCAAGGACGGTCGCTTTAAGGAAGCCTTTACCGAACACGATGCGGTGTTAAAAGCCATCGTAGGCAGGGATGCCGAAGGAGCGGCGCAGGCCATGGAACATCATCTGCATCGCTCCCTGGATCAGTTTCATCGACTCCGCCCTCCTTCATTGAACCGATGATAAGTGGTGCCAACACACTGGTTGAAGCTTGACAGGTCATGATATAGGGTGTATTCTAAACTTGATACTGGTTTACCAATTGTTAGTTATCCATAAATAGATAGCGAAGGAGAAACAATGCCTGCTGTCATACGATATTACGAGAACAAAAATCAGCCTATCCTGCCGGGAAAAAGGGCACCTGTACCGAGAACCTATTTCAATCTTATCCGCCTTTCTGAAAAAGAATCCTATTCCTACTGCCTGCCAGGCTTTGAATCTGTAGCCGTTGTACTAAGCGGAACTGTCCACATCCAGGCAGGCTCTGTGCAGTTCGAATACGTAGGACGCCGGAAAGATATCTGGGAGGGCCATGCAGACTCGGTGTATGCTCCCCCTGATACCGAGGTGCGCATTCTGTGTTTGAATGGGGAAGCGGAAATCGCTGTGGCAGGGGGAGCCTGGCCGCCTAAAGGCGGAGTCCAGTCGCCACGGAGAAGCGGTGCCGGCCTTACCCGGGGTAAAGGACAAACAGACCAACGTTTTGAGCCCTTTCGCATCAGCCCGGAAGAGGTGGTTCCTGTGGATGTGGGCTCCCTTGAAACCCATTCACGGCGACGTATCTGTCATATTCTGGGGAAACATACGGAGGGCAGATCAGGCAACCTGCTGGTGAGCGAGCTGTACGCGGAACCCGGTTGCTGGTCCGGCTATCCTCCCCACAAGCACGATGAGGATGCGGGAACAGAGGAATCACGGTTCGAAGAAGTGTACCATTTCCGGTATCACCCCACTAGCGGATTCGGGGTACAGCTTGTGTTTCAGCCTGATGGAACAGAAAAGGTCTACAGGACCCAGCATGGCGACACGGTTCTGATTGACAAAGGATACCATCCCACCGCTACATCCCCTGGACATCGGGGATACATCTTTACGATTCTGGTAGGAATCTCTACTAGATCTCTGGTACAAAACTTTAAAGAAGAGTATAGATACTTGATGCATCAGATACCGGGAATCCGGGATATGGTCAATGCCTTCAAATAATGTATTCAGGCAGTAAGCCCCGGGACACAGGTGTGCAAATCGAGGCTTTTCAGTTTCGAGGGAATTTTATTGCACCGCCCGTGCAAACTCCTCACCGAATTGCTCTGCCGCTTGTAGGCTGACGTCATCGGGCCTCCACAGCACCCGTATCCCTTCCCCCACAAGATCAAAGCCGCAGTCCTTCAAACCATGTACAATGAGTTTCAAACTTTCACCGCTCCAGCCGTAGCACCCAAAGGCCCCTGCCTTCTTGCCTTTAAAGCCGAGCCCCTTCAGTTCTTCTAAAAATCCAGCAATAGAGGTCAGAATACCCCGGTTGATGGTAGGCGAACCGACCAAAATTCCCTTGGATCGGAACACGTCGGCAATCACATCGTTTTTATCGGTCTTTGCAAGATTATAGAGCTTCACCTCCACAGAGGGATCCGCTCTTTGTATACCCCGGGCCAAGGCTTCCGCTAGCGTCCGTGTTCCCTCCCACATCGTATCATACACGAGGGTGATACGGTTTTCCTTGTACGATTGGGCCCATTCCAGGTACTTCTGTACAATCTGGGCGGGATTGTCCCTCCATATAATTCCGTGGCTGGGGCAAATGTAGTTCACCGGCAATCCGAGAGAAAGAACCTCTTCGATCTTCTTAACCACCAGCGAGCTGAAAGGAGTAAGAATATTGGCATAATACTTCAAGGCCTCTGTGTAGAGCTCGTTTTGATCTACCAGGTCATTGAAAAGAAACTCACTTGCATAGTGCTGGCCAAACGCATCATTACTGAACAGAATATTCTCGTTTGTAAGGTAGCACATCATGGAATCCGGCCAGTGGAGCATCGGTGCTTCAATAAAAACGAGTTCCTTCGCTCCCAGCGAAAGAGTATCCCCGGTTTTCACCACCTGGAAGTTCCAATCCTCGTGATAGTGCCCTTTGAGAGATTTCACGCCATTGGCAGTGCAGTACACAGGAGTTCCAGGAATCTTTTTCAGTATCTCTGGCAGAGCGCCGGAATGATCTATCTCTGCGTGATTTGCCACGATGTAATCGATTTCCTCTAGCTCGATCACCTTATCCAGGGTCTCTACAAATTCTTTGGAAAAGGGGGCCCACACTGTATCGATCAGGACTGTCTTTTTGTCCTGCACAAGGTAGCTGTTGTAGCTGGAACCCCGGTGAGTGGAGTACTCGTCCCCATGAAACTTTCGCAGTTCCCAGTCTATCTTACCAACCCATGAAACCGAATCTGTGATTTTTTTCATAATACTGCCTCCTTCACCCTAATTTAGGTGCGTATCTCCTTTAAAGATACATGATATTCTGTAAAGATCTTGTATCAATTGTTACGGAAGAGAGAAAGAAGACCACAGCATATTCGAATGTGCCTTTTGGCAATAAATCGTTGTTTAAAAATATAGTTTAGAACCCTGCAGGCCTGGGCGTAGCTGGTTCTGCTGGTTTAGGAGATTTGGCTTCCAGACACTCGGCGCATAGCCCTGTAAAGTAGAGGGTATGGGATAGAATCTGTACCCTCTGTTCCTTCTCGATGGTGGAAACGATAGGATCCAGCTGGCATAGCCCCATATCGATAAATCGGTGGCACCCTTCGCAATGGAAGAAATGTACATGGGGATCCTTTCGGTGGTAATAGTACCGTTCTGTTCGCTTCAGTGTACAGGCAAAGCTGAAAGATACGAGGTGTCCGTGTTCTTCCAGGTACTTCAACGCACGGTACACTGTCACGAGATCCATTGGAAGGATAATTTTTTTATGGATTTCCCCTGCCGAGAGGGGGATCGAAGAGTCCTTTACCGCATTCAGTACTGCCTGCCGTGCTTTTGTCATCTTAACCCCTCCCTTGAGGGTATACAGGGCCATTCCTATTGTCAATTACAGGCCGAATGTCTATAGTTGCCCCATGGTAATCATCCCGGCAATCGATCTTCTTGGCGGCATTTGTGTCCGGCTCCATCAGGGGAACTATGACACGGCAGTACGATACACCCGTAATCCCGTAGAGCAGGCAAAGTACTTTGCCGAGCTTGGAGTAAAACGGATCCATATCGTGGATCTCGATGCGGCAAAGGGACAGGGAGACAACCGCTCCTGGATTCGAAAGATCCGGAAGGCCGTTCCCGCTGTGCTAGAGGTTGGTGGTGGAATCCGTACCGAAGAAGATGTACAAGAGCTTCTCGATGCGGGGGTAGAGAGGCTTGTGCTCGGAACCGTGTTTATCCGGGATCCCGCTAGGGTTTCCCGATGGGTCACACAGCATGGAAAACAGTTCCTTGCCGGCATCGATGCCCGGAACGGGATGGTTCGGGTTTCTGGCTGGCAGGAAGGCTCCCCGTTTACCGATACAGAGGCGGCCAGGCTTGCCCGGAAAGTAGGGATGCTTGGAATCATTTACACCAATATCGAACGGGATGGGACGATGCAAGGGCCAGACACTGCACAGGCCCTGCGGATGGCAGAGATTTCGGAGCTCCCGGTAATCCTCTCGGGTGGAGTGTCCTCCAAAGAGGATATAGATCGAGTGGCCCAGCGCTTGATCGATCCGGTTTTGAGTTCGAGTGAGTTTCATGGGCTTCCTCAGGGGCCACAGAATCAAGGGATTGTGGGCATCATCATTGGAAAAGCGTACTATGAGGGGAAGATCGATCTGCAAGATATTCTCTCGAAGTTTCCTCAGCCGGATCATACGCCCTGGTAAGATCCCAGGAGATACTTAACGAATGAATTCAAAAATGCAAAGTTTGGAACAGGAGACGCCCTATGGAGGATACACACCTTCCTTTGATTGTCTGCGATGAATCCGGCAAATTCCTCTTCCTTGCCTATACAGATAAAAAGGGATATAAGAAGAGTCTAGAGAAAGGAACGCTCTACGCCACACACCCGGAATCGGATCATCTCCTTCCCAACGGGAACGAAGGGGTGGTGCAACGGATCGAAGACCGGGGATCCTACTTCTATGCCGAAGTATCCTTCTCCACTCATTCCGCCGGTACAAAAAAAGATACCAATGAATCTATACAGTCTATGTCTTCAGAATCTCTACCCTCGGATTTGCGCCTATCTACCCTGTTGGGAATCATAAAGGAGCGTAAGTTCGATCGGCCGAAGGGATCATACACAGGGCAATTGTTCGACGCAGGGATCGAAAAAATCAGAAAAAAACTCGGCGAGGAAGCAATAGAACTGATCCTTTCTCGTAAACGGGAGGAAGCGATCGTAGAAGCCGCAGACCTTCTATTTCACCTTCTTGTGCTTTTAGAAGCAGAAAACATCGATTTCTCACAGGTTCTGGAAGAATTGAGCCGCCGACTTTAAGGCCTTCGTATAAGTAAGACTGCCACAATTTTGGCACCACCTTTTAGACTTTTCCCCTTTGCGAAGGAACAAAAATCCTGTATCTTCCCCCTCATGGAGGCAAACACAATGGATATCAAAGGATTACAGGCGGTCGCGTTATCCGTCAGGACTCTTTCGATGGATGCCGTACAGAAGGCAAACTCCGGGCATCCAGGCTTACCCTTAGGTTGTGCTGAGTTAGGAGCCCTACTGTATGGGGAAATCCTCAAGCATTATCCAAAGGTTCCTGAATGGCCCAATCGGGATCGATTCATCCTTTCGGCTGGACATGGATCGATGTTCCTCTATTCCTTGCTGCATCTTTCTGGTTATGATTTGAGCCTCGAGGATATCAAGAATTTTCGTCAGCTTCATTCTCGTACCCCCGGCCATCCCGAGTATGGACATACCCCGGGTGTGGAAACTACCACCGGCCCCCTCGGTCAGGGTATCGCCAACGCTGTCGGGATGGCAATTGCTGAGCGTATGCTGGCTGCGAGGTTCAACACCGATACCCATAAGATCATCGATCATTACACGTACGCGTTGGCAGGAGACGGCTGCATGATGGAGGGAATTGCTTCCGAAGCTGCTTCCCTTGCAGGCCATCTAGGTCTCGGCAAATTGATCGTATTCTACGATTCCAACCGTATCTCCATTGAAGGGCCGACAGACATTACCTTCACCGAAGACGTGGGAAAACGGTTCGAAGCGTATGGGTGGCAGGTATTGAAAGGTGATATGTATGATATAGCTGCTATAGCAAATATCGTATCCCAGGCAAAAGCAGAAACCCAAAAACCCACCCTCATCATCCTGAAATCCATCATCGGGAAAGGAGCCCCCAACAAACAGGGCTCCCATGAAGTCCATGGGGCCCCCCTCGGAGCGGATGAGGTAAGAGCGGCAAAACGCGCCCTCGGTGTACCGGAGGATGCGGAGTTTTACATCCATCCCGATGCCATTACCTACTTCAAGGCACGAGCAACCCAATTCGAAAAGGCCTATAAGGAGTGGGAACAGCTCTTCTCCGAATGGAGCAAGGCAAATCCAGCGCTTCGGCAGGAGTGGGATCGGTGGATGGCGCAAACGCCTGATCTGTACAGTTCCCTCCAGCTTCCCTCTTTCAAGGTGGGGGATTCGATCGCTACCCGATCTGCCAGTGGAAAATGTCTCCAGGCCATTGCCAAACAGGTACCGAACCTCGTGGGCGGATCGGCAGACTTAGCCCCTTCGAATAATACGGCTTTACCTGAATTTGGAGATTTCAGTGCTGCGAACCCTACAGGACGAACCCTGCACTTTGGTGTACGGGAACATGCGATGGGTGGTATCGCGAATGGATTGAGGTTGTATGGAGGGTTGCGTCCTTTCTGTGCCACCTTTCTCGTGTTTTCCGACTATATGAAACCTGCAATTCGTCTATCAGCTCTAATGAAGCAACCGGTGATCTACATCTTTACCCATGACTCCATCTTTGTGGGTGAAGACGGCCCCACCCATGAACCCATAGAACAGTTAGCGGCTCTTCGAAGTATCCCTAACCTGCGAGTGTATCGCCCCGGAGATGCAGAAGAAACTGCCTGGGCATGGAAAGAAGCCCTCCACCGCACCGACGGTCCCACAGCTCTTGTTCTTAGCCGGCAAAACCTCGAGGTGTACCCGAAGGCAGATCCGAATTGGCAGGAGACAGCCCAACGGGGAGCTTAC
>CALKLC010000221.1 GCA_937991975.1 uncultured Spirochaetales bacterium
CGGTCATAGTAGGGACACTGGGGGTTGGGGCAGAACTCGGGGTAGAGAATAGGGTCAGCCATCCGACGCACCTCCTATCCCCTACTACAGAAAAGGGAATACCGTTGCTTCAAAAAAACTCGACAAATAACAATTTTGGCACCACTTAAGAATTTTTATGCCCTACATATGTTGAGTTTATGTTTCGCGACTCAAAACCGGGGGATATTTGTGACTTCCCTGTTTTCTCTATTCTGTCACAGCTAAATGCTTTCTAAAAATTCTTCAGCCCTCTCCACATGGGTTTTCCGCTTTTCGATATCCATTCTATCAAAAGCGCGTGGAGCATGGCAGTTCGATTGTTTTTTTCAAAAAAAGCCCTATGGGCATGTAAAAACCTCCAGAACAGCGCGTCCCACAGTAGTTGCCAATCTCCTTTTGGGAGATCACTCATCTTCAACAGGTAATGGCTGCCGCTTATGTACGGTTTTGTAGCCAGAAGCCCCCCATCCGCGAACTGGCTCATGCCGTACACATTCGGCACCATCACCCAGTCGTACGCGTCGATAAACATCTCCATGAACCATCGATACACATCATCTGGATGAAATTCGCAAAGGAGCATGAAGTTCCCCATCACCATCAATCGTTCTATATGGTGGGCGTAGGCGGTTCTCTGTATCTTATGGATTGTTTCATCCACAGGTTCTAGGCCTGTGGAACCTCTCCAGAATGATTCGGGCAGCCTACGGGTAAACCCCCAAAAGTTACGGGTACGCTCCATCCCTCCTTTGCCCTGATAAACACCCCTCATAAATTCTCTCCAGCCAATCAGCTGTCTGACAAAGCCCTCCATTGAATTAAGGGGAATCTCGTGTTCGGAGATGAAGGATATGTTCTCCCCTCACAATAGCATCCTCGTATTTCCCAAAGTCGTGGAATCGTTTTTCGAGAAACTGATCCAGCCATGCTTCAGCTTCCGAAAAAGTGGTAGGATAGATGAACAGAGGATCCATAAATCCATAATTCTCGATGTAGCTTTCAGAAATCGACCGGCTTGCCTCGCGGACATACCTGTTCTCTGACGGGAACTCTACCGGAGGAGCTTTCGCGTTTCCAGGAAACGGTGCGCGATTTTCAGCATCCAAACTCCATTTGCCTCCCAGAGGGTTTCCCTCGGGATCGAGCAGGATCAGCATTTTTTTCCGCTGGTTGATATAGAAATCCTGGTGTAAAAAGCGCTCGCGAACCCCAAACCATTCCTCTATCTCCTGCCGAGTGTTCAGGAACATGGGAGATTGAAAGAGGGTGAGTTTCATATGATTGTCCACAAGCCAAACTTTCCGGTCTTTGGCAAGGGCTGGATTGTTTTTGAATAGTTGGTGGGGGAAAATAACGCTAACACTGCTCATGCAGTATGTGCCTTGCCTATGCCTTTAAAGCCGACATTCCTCCGTCAATGCTAGGAAAAAGTTGAGAAATATCATTCTCTCGATTATAATAGTTTAAAAAATATAGGGGAATAGGGATATGGGAATTAGAAGACGTCCGATTCTTAGTGTCCTTACAATCTGTCTGGTGAGTACTTTCTTTCAAACCCTTCCAATTTCGGGGCAAGAAACAGGTAGCAATACCGTTCGGCTAGCCTTAGTCATAGGGAACAGCAGATACGAGCATATTTCGCCTCTGGCAAATCCTGGGAATGACGCAACAGATGTAGCCCAGCAGCTCGAGTCTTTAAACTTCAAAGTGTTGCTTCTTAAAGACGGGACCCTTTCCCGTATGGTAGAAAAACTGCGGGAGTTTCAGCAACGGGCTGAGGAGGAACAGAAAAAAGGCAAAACACTGGAGATTGCCCTGTTCTACTATGCGGGGCATGGGGTGCAGTACGAAGGGGTGAACTATCTGATCCCGGTGAACGCGAACATCCAGCGGGAAGTGGAGATCCTGGATTCGGCTTTCAGCATGGAGCGGGTAGCGTCTGCGCTGGGGAACATGAGAGCGGGGTTCAATTTGATTCTGCTGGATGCGTGTCGGGACAACCCGTTTTCCCGGTTTCGGTCCGCCAGCCGGGGGCTTACCGTGATGGGGGGGATTGGTCGGGGGGACATGGTGGTGTTTGCCACGGCTCCGGGGGATGTGGCGCAGGATGGGACAGGGCGGAACAGTCCTTTTACGGCGGCTCTGTTAGAGAACCTGCAGACGCCGGATCTTGAAATCCGGCAATTCATCACTCTCGTGCAGCGGCGGGTACGGGAATTGACAGGGGGGCGGCAGGTGCCCTGGGTGAACACCTCCTTCACGGGGGAGTTCTACTTTGTGCGATCTGCTGATGTCATAGCCCGGGCCAAACAGCGGGAGCAGGCGCTGAAGGGGGAGCTGGATCAAATTGAACGGGAAATCCAGCGGTTGGCCGAACGGATTCAGCAAGCGAGGGATCGGAACGAAGCCCAGCGGTTGGAGGCTGAACAACGAAGGCAGAAGGCGTTGGAGGAAGCGAAACGGTTCGAGGTTCAGCAGGCAGAGGAATTAAGAAGGCGGGCCGAAGCGCTGGTGGCGGCTTCGCAATCCGAACAGGCGTTCCGGGAGCAGTTGAATACCCGGTTAGAGGGGGAGCGGGTGGCGCTGGTGAGGCAGGCGGAGCAGAGGCGGCAGGAACTTGCCCGTCTTCAACGGGAGACGAGGGTACAGGAGGGGGTGCTGGAGCAGTTACAGCGGATCGCTGAATTGAATCGAGCGGTGAAGGATATCCAGAGCCGGTTTGAAGAAAGCAGGGGATTGCTGGAGAGGGAGCTATCGAATCTGGAGACGCAGCGGATTGCTGAAATCAGGAAACAACATAAGAAGGAGCCCTTTGAGACGCAGAGGGAGTTTGAAAGTCGGATCGAGGGATACATTAGGAATGTACGGAAAGAAATCGAGGTAGAAAAACAGCTACGGAAGGAGGCGCTGGAGAGGGAACTACAGAATCAAACCAGGCCGTTGGTTGAACAGCTGTCAGAAAGGAAGGCCCGGTTACAGGAGCAGACCTTTACCCTGTCCCTCGCGGATACGGTTGTCCAGGTGGATCAATTCAATGCAGAAGGGAAGTTCTTTCCCATAACGTTAAAAAGTGCTGAAAAAGCCCTACCAATCCAGGTTTCTCTCTCTTATGCGATTCCCTCCAGGACCTTTGAGCAGCTGCAGCAGGAATACTACCGGGTGTACCGGGCTGCTCAATCCGGAGGGTTGGGAGGAGAAATCCTCTATAAGGCTTTTGAGATTCTACCCGACCTGTGGGCTTTAAGACCTGCAGGGTACCGGGTCGTTAATTTACTGGAAAACGACTTCCCCTTGCTGGAACACAAGGAAAGGGAACAAGTATTTGACTGGGGAGATGCCCTATTATTCTATACGACCGAAGGTTTGTTGCAGAGGGTGTATGCGGTAGTATCCTTGTACTCCGAGGACACTGTTGAAGTGTTCCTTAAGGGAAAGCGATTAGGAACCACGAATTTTTTACACTTTATTACAGACCCTTCCGAGATAGGGATCCAGCGGTATACTTTTAAATACCGATACGGAACAAGTCGCACCGTTAGTGTAGAGGTAAAAGAGGGAATGAATGCCAGGGTGGCTGCACCCATACCACCCCCTAATATATCAGCAGGTTATTACCATTCCCTTGTACTGAAAACAGGCGGTACCCTCTGGGCCTTCGGGTTGAACAATTATGGCCAGCTGGGGGATGGTACCACTACCAATCGTACCACCCCCGTACAGGTGATGCGGAATGTGGCGCAGGTAGCAGCTGGGGG
>CALKLC010000222.1 GCA_937991975.1 uncultured Spirochaetales bacterium
TTGGCACCACTCAATATCTACGTAGATTATATAGTTGAAAACGTTTGCAATCAAGGGGATGAGGATGGAGAAAAAGGAGGAAAAGAGGACTTGCGTAATTTGCAAACGTTTACTATAATTGTTTCAATGGATGCTACGATCAAAGATATTGCTCGGATCGTAAAAGTCTCCTATGCCACAGTTTCCAGGGCGCTGAACGATAAGCATGGTGTGAAACCAGAAACGAGGAAGCGCATCCTGGAAGAGGCCCGGCGTCTAAACTACCGGCCGAACGCTATTGCCAGAGGACTGGTTAAGAAGCAGACCCATTCTATCGGTCTCGTTATTCCCGATATTACAAACCCTTTCTATCCAGAAGTCGCCCGCGGAGTAGAGGATGCTGCACAGGAAGCCGGGTACAGTGTCTTTCTCTGCAATACCAACTGGGAAAAGGAACGGGAGCTGCGGTACATCGAACTATTGACCAGTAAACGTGTAGATGGGATCATCATCGCTCCCGTATCGGATACAACGGAGACCCTGCAGAGGTTCCTTCGTTCCACTCCAGCGGTGTATGTCAGTACGCAAGCAGTGGCATCGCATGAAAGTTACGTCACCATTGATAATATAAAAGGCGGATACCTGGCAACCGAGCTCTTGATCCGTACGGGAAAAACCCCGGTCGCTTTCATTGGATCTATAGAGGATTCCCATACATTACAGGAACGACTTGAAGGGTACAAGCGGGCCCTCAAGGATTACGGCCAACCGGTGGACGAACGGTACATTCGATTCGGTGATTTCAAACGGGAGACGGGTTCTCGATTCATTAAAAAAATGGTTCTGGAAGGGGTGAAGCCCAGGGGCGTATTTGGTGAAAACGATCTACTGGCTATTGGGATTCTTCAGGGTGCCCGGGAGATAGGATTGTCCATTCCAGAGGATCTAGCTGTTGTGGGGTTCGATGATATTCCTCTTGCATCCTTTCCTGAGATAAGTCTTACCACAATCGCCCAACCGAAGTACGAAATGGGGCGATACGCAGTGGAAATTCTCTTGAAACGGGTGGGAATGGAACATGTAGGATCCTTCTCCAGGCAACGGCTCATCCTGGAACCTAACCTCGTTAGGCGGACGAGTGCATAAAGAGGTCATAATAGATAGATGAGCAAAGCGCATTATTAAGTGCAAACGTTTTCAAATATGATTGAGGGAGGCATGGTATGGCAAATGGTAAGATGAAAGCGGTTCGGCTCTATGCCGACTGGGATCCTCGGCCTGAGTTCAAACTGGGACCGAAGGATATCGACAAAAAACAAACCTACCTGGGAAGTAAGGTCTGGAGGAATCCAAAACTGAAAATCGAAGAAGTTCCCATTCCCAAACCCGGTCCCGGACAGGTTCTGATCGAGGTAAAGGCCTGTGGTATCTGCGGAAGCGATGTCCACATGGCGCAGGCGGACGATCAGGGATACATCTGGTATCCGGGGCTTACGGGTTTTCCCTGCACCCTCGGGCATGAACTTTCCGGTGTGGTGGTAGAAGCAGGGGAGGGGGCCTTCGACAAGTATACCAACAAGACCTTCAAGGGCGGTGAAGCGGTGTGTGCGGAAGAGATGGTCTGGTGCGGAAGGTGTAGGCCCTGTGCGGATGGGTTTCCCAACCACTGTGAGCGGCTGGACGAAATAGGATTCAACATCGATGGAGCATTCGCCAAGTACATCGTATTGGATGCAAAACTTCTCTGGAACCTGGAACCCTTGAAGAAACGGTACTCGGGGAAGGAACTCTTTAAAGCAGGAAGCCTCTGTGAACCTACCTCTGTGGCTTACAACGCGGTGATCGAACGAGGCGGTGGAATCCGGCCAGGGGACTCGGTAGCTATACTCGGTGGAGGCCCTGTGGGGCTCGCTGCCTGTGCTATCCTGAAAAAACAGGGGGCTGCCCGTGTGATCCTCTCAGAACCGGAAGAGGGACGGGCATCGGTAGCCAGGAAATTAGGGGTGGACTACGTGATCAATCCCAAGAAGGAAAGCTTTGCTCAAAAGGTCCTCGAATACACCAACGGGATGGGGGCTAACCTGTACCTGGAAGCCACGGGTTTGCCCACTGTGGTATGGCCTGAAATCGAAGAAGCGATCTGGTACGGTCGGGCTTTGAACGCGACGGTAGTGATCGTAGCCCGGGCTGATGCCAAGATTCCTGTTACAGGAGAGGTGTTCCAGGTCCGTCGGGCGAGAATCGTAGGATCCCAGGGGCATTCCGGGCATGGTAATTTCCCCCGAGTGATTGAATGCATGGCCTCCGGTATGGACATGACTCCCATGATCACGAAAGAAATCACCCTGGAGCAAGTTCCGGAACACATCATCAAGCTCCAGACCGATCGGAAGGAAACGAAGATTACCTGCATCATGTAGCAGCAGGCAGGTAGATAACAAGAGAATCAAAGGAGTAGCAAATGGCAGAGAAAAAATGGATTACCACGGAACATCCCGCCATCGTATTCGAGGATAATTCCGTTGGCAGACTGAAAAAACAAATCTGGGACATGACAGAGAAGGAACTGGACAAAGTACTGGCCGAGTACGAAATCCCTTCGCCCTCGGAATTAGGAAAAGCAGGCTGTTACATCCAGAACACTCCACGGGTAAAATGCATCGAGAAGCGTAGAAAGAACGACATTGTGTTCGTTCCTATTGGATGCACGGAAAACCACGGAAACCATGCAAACTCTGGGTTAGACACGTTCATGGTAACGCAGATCCTGGAGGGAGTACGACGGTATACGGCCAAAAAAGGGTATGAGGTGAACCTTGCCTTTCCCCCCTTGAACTATGGTGGCCATCCATACCATCACATGGGAATGCCAGGCACCATCATCATGCCGAAAGAAGTGGTGGAGGAAACCCTCATCTACACGATGTTGGGCCTCTGGAATGATGGGTATCGGAAGATCATCATGGTGAACAACCATGGCCACCTCTGGATGCTGGAATCGGCTGTCCAGGAGTTCATGAAACGGTTCCAGCTGCCGGGAATTTTCCAGGCCCTTGATTGGCACAGGGCGGTGAGGGAGTTCTTCTTCCCCGTTAACCGGCCAAACAATCTTGAAACGAACTTCATACACGCGGACGAAAGCGAAACTTCCGTAGCACTGCTTCTCTTCAAAGATATGATCGATATGAGCGTGGTGGAGGACGCAGAGGGTATCCAGTTCCTCCCTGAAGGGCACTTCGATACTTCGGTGGAACCTTTCCGACGACCTCACAGGTGGAGCGAAGGGGAAGGACACTTTGCCATCGAACGGTTCGCTACTCCCCAGGGTGTGGTAGGGAAACCGAGCCTTTCCAAACCGGAAAAAGCGAAGCGTCCGATCGTGGCTATCCTGAAGTATCTTACCCTTCTGGTGGAACAGATTCTCGAAGCTTTCCCTGCGGGGACAGTACCTCCGGTGGACAAGGTAACCTTAAGGGATCCAAAGGAATTGGAGCCTTTCCTGAAGGAACCTTTCAGCCCCGGATGGAAGAGCGTATACGAACTGCCCCATGTGGGTCCCTTCCATAAGTTGTAGGAGATCCGTATGGGTGGAAAAGTTAGAGTTGGTGTGATAGGAGCCGGCCGGATAGGTCGACTCCACGCTCAGAACATCGTACGGAGGATCCCTGAAGCGGAGGTGGTGGCGGTATCCGACGTGGTTAAGAAGGCTGCGGAAGATTGTGCAGCAACCCTGGCGATTCCCCATGCATACGAAGATCCGCGGAGAATTCTTGAGGATCGATCCATCGATGCCGTACTGATCTGTTCCAGCACCGATACCCACTCGACATTGATCGAGCAAGCGGCTGAGGCTGGAAAGCATATTTTTTGCGAGAAACCAATTGATTTCGATTTAACCCGCATCGACAGAGCCCTCAGTAAAGTAGAGAAGGCCCATGTGAAGCTCCAGATAGGGTTTAACAGAAGGTTCGACCACAACTTCAAGAGGGTACGACAGGCAGTGGAGGAAGGAAAGCTAGGGAAACTGTACTCCATCCGTATTACCAGTAGGGATCCTGCACCTCCGCCGATCGAGTACGTGAAGGTGTCGGGCGGATTGTTCCTCGATATGATGATCCATGACTTCGACATGGCCCGTTTCCTCACCGGAAAAGAAGTCGAAGAGATCTATACCCTTGCCGGAGTGATGGTTGATCCGGAGATCGGGAAAGTGGGGGATGTGGACACTGCCCTTGTTACACTCAAGTTCAGCGATGGAACCATAGGCTCCATCGATAACTGCCGTAAGGCGGTCTTTGGGTACGATCAGCGGGTGGAGATCCTTGGTTCGGAGGGGATGATCCTGACGGAAAACGATCGGCCCAATACAGCCCGGTTAGCAACCGCCAAAGCAGTCTGTGAAGATCTCCCTCTGTTCTTTTTCCTCGAACGGTACACGGAAAGTTACGTCTCCGAAATTCAAACCTTCATTGCCTGTATACAGAAAGACCTTGTCCCGCCAGTGACGGGGATAGATGGAAGGATTCCCGTCGTAATGGGAAAAGCTGCCCGATTGTCCTACGATCAGAAACGACCTGTGAAGTTGAGTGAAATCGGATAAAAAAAGCCGGCGATGAGCCGGCTTCCTTCTACAATCTGCTCTATATCCTGCTTCTTTATCCTGCTTCCTTCAAATCGCCATCAGCTTCTCTTGATATTTTTTCGTACATCGATGATTACTGCTACCACGATGATGATCGCCCGCATTACCTGCTGGAAGTCCGCGGACACGTTTAGAATATCCAATCCATTCTTCATGACTCCGATGATGAGGGCACCGATCAACGCCCCCCCTGCGCTACCGATTCCTCCAGAAAGGCTCGTGCCCCCTATGACGGACGCGGCGATGGCATCGAGCTCATAACTCATGCCTAATCCTGGTTGACCAGAACCGATACGTGCAGTAAGTACAATAGAGGCAACCGCACTGAGAAATCCCGCGTAGGTATACACTAGAAGGATGTATCGGTTCGTGTTGATACCCGACACAATGGCAGCCTGAATATTACTTCCCAACGCATACGTATACCTGCCCCAGAGGGTATGCTTCAAAATTACATGTGTAATGAGAACACAGATTAACAGCACCCAGGCAGGGTTGGGAATGCCGAAAATAGATCCCTGTCCGATTATTTCGAACTGCGGAATCAAGCTGCCCCGCGGTCTTCCTTGCGAATAGATGAAGGCCCAACCACGGGCAAAAGTCATCATTCCAAGGGTGGCAACGAAAGGGGGGATCTTGAACCTGGCAATGAGCCCTCCGTTAATCAGCCCTCCAAGGGCCCCGATCAGGAGCCCGATGAGGAGTACAGAGAATACGGGCCAGGGTTGCCCACCCTTGAAAAGACGGTCTGCTGCATTGGGGGCTTGCACCAGACTTGCTACTACTACGGATACGATGGCAACAATCGCGCCGGAAGAAAGGTCTATGCCGGCTGTGATGATGACCATTGTAACACCCAGAGAAATGATGCCTATGACACTGATCTGTCTCAGGACGTTCAGAAGGTTCGTGATCCGGAGGAACACACCACCCGATAGAACGGAGATTACGAGAACCAGACCTATCAGGATGAATAGGATACTGTACTTCTTTAATACTGAAAGTAAACTGGAGTTAATTCGAGACACCTGAAACCTCCATTGTAACGAAATTAATGGGCTCCCTGAAAGGTTGCCAATGGTTCACCGGTAGCCATGTGAAGGATCTTTTCCGGTGAAGCCTCATCTCGGGTCAACTCCCCAATCTTTTCCCCCTCGTGCATTACTACGATTCGATCGGACATTGCAAGGATTTCGGGCATTTCCGAAGAGACCAGGATGATAGCTTTGCCCTCCTGCGCAAGGGATGACATCAGTTTGTAGATCTCTGCCTTTGCTCCCACATCGATCCCGCGGGTAGGTTCGTCCAGGATTAAAATCTCCGGTGAGGTCGCAAGCCACCTGCTTACCAGCACCTTCTGCTGGTTCCCTCCGCTCAGGAACATCACCTGCTGTTCCAGATTGGGGGTCTTGATGCTCAGAGTCTGCACCGCCTGCTCGCAGATAGAACGTATCTGGGAATGATTGATCAGTAACCCTTTCAAATGCTCCTTCAAGCTGGCAATAGCAATGTTGTCGCGTACAGATAGGTTCAAGTACAGGCCGCTCCGTTTTCGGTCCTCCGTAAGAAAAGCCATGCCGCTACGGATGGCATCGTAAGGGCTGCGAATCTCTACCACTTTCCCTTTGATCCGAATGGTTCCTCTTTCTTTGGGGTAGATACCGAAGAGGGTCTCCATCACTTCCGTTCGTCCAGCCCCCACAAGTCCCGCGAATCCCAGTATTTCCCCTCTTTTCAGGGTAAAACTTACATCACGGAATACACCCCGACGGCTGAGCCCTTCAACCTCGAGTATCGTTTCTCCGATCTGGGCCTTGCCCTTCTGAAAGAATTGATCGATGGAACGACCCACCATCATCTTGATCAGCGTCTCTCGATTCAACTCGGAAGTTTTTCTGCAATCGATCAATTCTCCATCCCGATACACGCTTACTTCGTCCGTAATCTTGAAAATCTCATCCATCTTGTGGCTGATGTATACGACAGCTACTCCTCTGGCCTTCAGGTTATGGATGATCTCGAAAAGATGTTCTACCTCTTTTTCTGTAAGAGCTGAAGTGGGTTCATCCATAATAACTAGCTCAGCGTTTCGGGACACCGCTTCTGCAATTTCTATCAATTGCATCTGGGCTACGCTCAGCTCTCCCATGATCCGGGTAGGAGGGATATTGATTTTCAGTTCCTCCAGAATCTTCCCCGCTTCCCGATCTATCGTTTTATGATCGATCAAACCAAATCGGTTCAGAATTTCTCTTCCAAGGAAAATGTTTTGGGCAACTGTCATATAGGGAAGAGGACTTAGTTCCTGATGGATCATGGAAATACCTTTCTGCAGGGCTTCGTGGATGGAATTGAAGGAAACTTCCTCCCCTTTGAATCGGATGGTACCCGAGTCCGCCTTATACAACCCAATAGCCACCTTCATCAGTGTGGATTTCCCTGCCCCGTTTTCCCCCATCACACCATGTACAGTGCCAGGTTTTACCCGGAGATCCACTCCCTTAAGAGCATGCACACCCGGGAAGTGTTTGTGGATACCGATCATCTCTAGGACGTACTGATTCACCTTGCCCCCTTTCTTACCTACACATGGTTCGCACATTTTTTATACATTAGCACTGTAATAATAAATGGGGGGGCTTGTATGCCAAGCCCCCCTTGGAAGAAAATCTTTACTTCTTGTATTTTGTATAGTTTTCTTTCGTGACAGGCTCGAAGGGAATCTCCACGAACTTAGGCACTTGCTCCCCCTTGATGAGCTTCAATGCTGCCTGTACTCCTCCCCGTCCCTGCGCACCACCGTTCTGGAACACCGTCATGTCCAGCCGGCCTTCTTCGATGAACTTGAGAGCATCGGAGGTGGCATCCACACCTGTGACAACAACTTTATCCTTCATCTTTTTCTCTTCCAGTACAAGAACCGCTCCGATAGCCATTTCATCGTTATTAGCGATGATAGCATCGATCTTGTCTCCGCTGGCGAGCCAGTTTTCAACAACAGCAACCGCATCTGGCCGCTGGAAGTTTGCCGTTTGCTCACGGATCACTTTGATACCAGGAGACTTTGCCAGTTCTTCCTTTGTTCCTTTGGTCCGTCCGATCTGGGGAGCAGACCCTAACGAACCTAACAGAATGGCAACGTTCCCTTTCCCATTGAGTTTCTTTACCACGAACTCAGCCTGCAGTTTTCCCGCTACCTCTTCAGGAGACGCTACGGCCACTACCTTGGCACCTTGCAGAGCATCGTCGGTGGGTTTTCGGTTCACATACACGAGGGGAACCTTTGCGTCGTTGCAGAGCTTGGTAATCCGGGGAGCGATCGTCTGGTCGATCACATGGATCAGGATGGCATCGACCTTCTGGGTGATAAAATTCTCTATCTGTTTGATCTGCTCGTTAGGATCCCGTTTCCCATCCATGGCAATGACCTCTGCGCCTACCTTGGTTGCTTCATCCCTCAGTTGATCCAGCAGGTACCGCATGAACACGTCGTTGAAGTCCTCGATGGTTACTCCCAATCGGATCTTCTTTGCGGCCCCTGTTTCCTTAGATCCACCGGCGAAGAGTAGGGATCCGGCTACCAGGAGTAGGACCAGAACACTCAGTACCTTTTTCATACAGCCTCCTCATTAGAGAGTTTTCGTTTGCAAACTGCAAACGTTTACAAGATCAGGCACACAACTACTCTCACGCTACAAGAGGTTAAGTTGTCACCTGATGGTACTAATCATAAAGGGTGAAAGAGGAGTTGTCAAATACTTTTTTTATTACTATACAGAGTTGGTGGTTTCAAAGATCTTAATGGTGAGTTCGATCTTTTCTTTCCCCTACCGTTCCACCTGGGAACTCCTTTCGGAAACTACAGCCTTTATCAATATGCGAGAGGATGCAGGGCTCTATCAGGATACCTTGCGGAACTGGAGGCGAAGACTCCAGGAGGGTGCTCGGAATCCGGAGACTGAACGACAGGTACGGGAGGAAATCGTGGCCCTTAGGAAGGCCTTTCGGAAGAATGGATTCGATGTATCTCTCGGATCCCTCGATATACGGTGTAATGGGTTTCGGAACGAAACATCCATCCATGAAGGATACCAGAGGATCGTAGTGCTGATTTCGGATCGGGAAGTGTTCTACGAAGTTGGAGGAGGAAACCATATAGACCTTTGGGAGGCCC